>JBKPPN010000484.1:0-3844 GCA_046733575.1 Candidatus Methylomirabilota bacterium
TACCAGTCCGGTGGGACGTACTGCCGCGAGTACCAACAGACGGTCACGATCGGCGGCAAGCAGGAACAATCGTACGGGACGGCGTGCCGTCAGCCTGATGGCAGCTGGAAGGTGAGCTGAGATGATCGGTCGACTCGTGCCCCGCCCGCGCCCGTCGTCGTGGCTGGGTCTCGCCGTCCTCGGCCTCGTCGCCGTCGCGTCGCTCTCGGCGTCCGCCCAGGCCCCGCCGTCATCCAACCTGGGTGAGATCTTCAAGAACCACGACCGGAACAGCGACCGCACCCTCGACCGCGAGGAGTTTCATCAGCTCATCGTCGAGGCGTTCTTCTTCCGCGATCGCGACAAGGACGGCTATCTGATCATCGCGGACCTCACCGAGCTCAGCGCCGACGGCTTCCGCGCCGCCGACCGCAATGGTGACGGCCGGCTCTCGCTGCAGGAATACGTCAACGCCCTCTTCAAAGATTTCGATGCCGCCGATCGCGACGGCGACGGCGTGCTCACCTACGAGGAGATCGAGATCTACATCCGGGCCGCGCGCCGCTGACGCGCCGGCCGGAGCGTCGCGTCGAGGAACGACATGAAGACAACCCACGTCCGCTTCCGCGCGTACCTGGTCGCACTCCTGATGCTCGCCGCCGTCCCGGCTGAAGCCGCGGACGTGAAGGAACTGTTCGCGAGGGATCTCGCCGACTACGCGGGCAAGGAAGGTCGCATGCTCGAGGTGTCGTATCCCCCGGGGGCGCAGGACGCGGTCCACCGCCACAACGCGCATGTGTTCGTGTACGTCCTCGACGGAACCGTCATCATGCAGCTGAAAGGCCAGGCTCCCGTCACGCTCAAGGCAGGACAGACGTTCTACGAGGGTCCAACCGACGTTCACGTCGTGGGGCGCAACGCCAGCAACACCGAGCCGGCCCGGAACGTCGTGGTGCTGCTGAAGGCGAAGGGAGCGCCCGTCCTCACGCCGGTGAACGAATGAGGCTCGACGCGCCCGCGTCGTCGAAGCCACGGTCGATGCCTCGATGCGAGGCCGCGCGGGGACCTGCGCCCGCGCCCGCTGCTCGGCTCACGCCGACGGCGCCGATGCGGCGTCGGCGCTCCAGCCGCCGCCGAGGGCCTTGTAGAGACTGACGGCGGCCTGCAAGCGGTTCAGCTGGATCTGCGCGAGCTGATCCTGGGCCGCGAAGAGCGTGCGCTCCGCATCCAGCATGGTCAGCAGGTCGTCCGCGCCCGCCTTGTAGCGGATGTCGGCGAGCCGCAGCGACTGCTGGGCGCGCGTCTGCACGTCGGCCTGGAGCTGCTCCTGCCGTCCCAGGCGCGTCGTGCCGGCGAGCGCCTCCTCCACGTCGGCGAACGCGGACAGAATCGCCTTGCGATAGGTCTCCACGAGCTCGCGCTCGCGCGACTCCGCGATGGCCTTCTGACCGCGCAGCCGCCCACCGTCGAAGATCGGCTGCAGCAGCGACGCGGCAAGCCCGATCGCGGCCGTCGTGCCGCCCGTCGCGATCGACGTCAACGCGCTGGTGGCCAGCCCTGCCGTACCGGTGAGCGTGATGCTGGGCAGCAGCGCCGCGCGCGCCGCCGCGACGTCGGCGTTGGCGGCGGCGAGCTGCGCCTCGGCGCTGGCCAGGTCGGGACGTCGCACGAGCAGCGTGGACGGCAGCGCGGGGTCGATCGTCGGGACGCGCAGATCGCCGATGCCCGTCGCGTGCACCTCGAATCCTTCCGGCGCCCGGCCGACGAGGACCGCGAGCGCCGCCAGCGTCTGCCGCTCCTGCTGCTCCAGCGGCAAGAGCGCGGCCTGCTGTGAGAGGACGGTCGCCTCCTGCCGGGAGACGTCGAGAGCAGAGGCGGCGCCGTTCTGCGCCCGCGCGCGGACCACGTCGAGGATCTTCTCCGCGGTGGCGAGGTTGTCGCGCGCGATGGCGAGGCGCGTGCGAAGCGCGAGGACGTCGAAGTAGCTCGTCGCCACGCCGGACACGAGCGTGACCTGTGCGGTATCGCGATCGAACCGCGCGGCGGCGGCCGACGACTCCGCCGACCGCACGCCCGCACGGTTCTTGCCCCAGAGGTCGAGCTCGTAGCTCGCCGTCAGTCCGGCGCTCGCCGGGCTGTCGACGACGGCGCTTCCGTTCCGCGCGCCCCCGACGGCGCTCGTGCGATGACCGGCCGCGCCGGCCGTCGCGGTCAGCACGGGAAACAGCGACGAGCCGACCACGCGCACCGCCGCTTCGGCCTGCTGCACGCGCGCGGTCGCGATGGCGAGATCGGGACTGCCCGCGAGGGCCTCCGCCACCAGCGACTCGAGCTCCGGCGAACCGAACGCCGTCCACCACGTCGGCAAGACCGCGGCGGCATCGGCGGGCGTCGCCTCGTTCCAGGCGCCGGCCACACGCACGTCCGGCGTGAGGTGCGGGCTCACGATCGCGCAGCCCGACAGCGAGGACGCGAGCGCCAGCGCGATCGACCGCTGCATCCATGTGTTCATGTCGTCACTCCGAGGCCAGCGCCACGACCGGGTCGAGCGCGGCCGCCTTGCGAGCGGGCAGATAGCCGAAGATCAATCCCGTCAGGAACGCGCACGCGAACGCCAGCATCACGGGACCCGCCGACACCTTCACCGACGTTCCCAGCGCGCCGATGACGAGCGCGCTCGCGAGGCCGCCGCCGACACCGATCAGGCCGCCCAGGCCGGACACCGCCACGGCCTCGGTGAGGAACTGCTGCATGATGTCGCGCATCCGTGCGCCGGTCGCCATGCGCACGCCGATCTCGCGCGTCCGCTCCGTGACGTTGACGAGCATGATGTTCATCACGCCGATCCCGCCCACCAGCAGCGAGATGGCCGCGATCGAGCCGAGCAGCAGCGTGAGCGTGTTCTGCGTTTCC
The DNA here is from genome assembly GCA_046733575.1 of Candidatus Methylomirabilota bacterium. Taxonomy (GTDB): domain Bacteria; phylum Methylomirabilota; class Methylomirabilia; order Rokubacteriales; family CSP1-6; genus JBKPPN01. Next base: position 2,893 of record JBKPPN010000484.1, read on the forward strand.
GTCGCGGTGTCGAGCAGCGAGGCCATGTTGCGGATCTGAACGTCGGCCTTGCCGTGACGGGCGGTGAGCAGCTGGGTCACCGCCGCCTCCGTCTGATCGATCCGCGACACGTCGTCGACCGCCACGGTGATGCTGCGAAGGTACCGTTGCCCGAACAGTCGCAGGCTTCCCGTCGTGTACGGGACGAATACCGTGTCGTCCTGGTCCTGTCCCGTCGGCGACGCGCCGCGGTCGGCCATGACGCCGATCACCTGGAACAGGACGTTGTTGAGCACGACGTGCTGACCGATCGGATCGGTGCCGTCGGCAAACACGTTGCGGACCACCGTCTGTCCCAGCACCACGACCGGCGCGTAGCTGCGCGCGTCGGCGGCGGAGAAGAACGTGCCGCGCGCCGTGGGCCAGTTGCGCGCGAGGGGATAGTCGGCACCGGTCGCCGTGGCCTGGGTCTGGTAATCGAGATTGTCGTGCCGCACCGTGATCGTCCCGCCCAGCTCGGGCACCGCGGCCAGCACGTTGGGGAGCGCCGCGATCGCCCCGGCGTCCTCGGGTGTCATCGTCGCCGTGCTGCCACCCGCGGCGCCGCGGTTCGACGTGGCCGGTCTGACGAGCAGCAGGTTCGTGCCCATCCCGCTGATGCGGTCGAGCACGGCCTGGCGCGCGCCGTTGCCGATCGCGAGCATCGCGATGACGGAGCCCACGCCGATGACGATCCCCAGCAGCGTGAGCGCGGTGCGGAACAGGTTCGAGCGCAGCGCCCGCCCGGCCGCCTGCGTGGCCTCGAGCCACCCGGCGAGCGGAGGGCGGCGCCGCGATGCCGGCCGCGGCCACGCCTCGGCGCGCGTCGCCGGCGGCCCGGGATCGCGCACGATCACTCCGTCGCGGATCTCGATCACGCGATGGGCGTGCGCCGCGACCTCCGCGGCGTGCGTGATGACGATCACGGTGTGGC
>JBKPPN010000485.1:0-6944 GCA_046733575.1 Candidatus Methylomirabilota bacterium
CTCATCGACACCGGCGCGGGCGAGCCCGGATACGTGCCGCTCCTCGAGACGTACCTCGGCGAGCGCGGGTGGGCGAGGCCGGGCCGCGTGATCGTCACGCATCGCCACCGCGATCACCTGGGCGGCGTGGCGCAGCTGCGCGAGCGCTTCCCCGGACTGGGCGTGGCGAAGATGATCCATCGCGACAGCGACCTGCCCGATCCCATCGACGACCTCCGCGACGGCGAGACCGTGCACGGCGACGGCGTGACGCTGGTCCCCGTCTACACGCCGGGGCATGCGTCCGACCATCTCTGCTATCACCTGCTGGAGGAGAACGCGGTCTTCACGGGCGACGTCGTCCTCGGTGGATCGACCACCGTGATCCCGGCCGGAGACGGCGATCTGGCGGACTACATGGCGTCGCTTCGTCGGCTGCAGTCGCTCGGCGTCACGCGGATCTATCCCGCCCACGGGCCGGTCATCGAGGACGCGCAGGGGCGGATCGCGGAGTACATCGAGCACCGGCTCCTGCGCGAGCGACAGATCCTCGACGCGCTGGGCGACGGACTGGAGACGATCCCCGCCATCGTGAAGCGCGTCTACGTCGACGTGCCGGAGAAGCTGCACCCCGTGGCCGCGCAGTCGGTGGAGTCGCACCTGCGCAAGCTCGCGAAGGACGGGCGGGTCAGCGAGGAGATCGCGCGTGACGGCGGGACGACGTCCCGGCCCGCCCGCTGGCGCCTAGCGTAACCGGCTCGCGTCGACCAGCGCGCGAAACAGGTTCCGTGCCGTCGCGTCGTGCGGGGTGAGCTCCTCGGGGTGCCACTGCACGCCGACCACGAAGCCACACGTCGGGTCCATCTCGGCGCCTTCGACGACACCGTCGGGCGACCACGCCACCGCGCGCAGCCCGTGGCCAAGTCGAGCGAGCGCCTGGTGGTGGAAGCTGTTCACCTCGAGCTCGGAAGCGCCCAGGATCTGCGCCAGCCGCGTGCCGTCCTCGACCTTCACGCGATGGGCCGGCTGCGGACGCGGCGCCGTCTGGACGTGCACGAGCGCGCCGGGCACGCTGGTCGGCACGTCCTGCTCCAGCGTCCCGCCCAGCGCCACGTTCAGCACCTGGATGCCCCGGCAGATCGCGAGGAGGGGCAGGCGGCGCTCGACGGCGTCGCGCGTGAGGTCGATCTCCAGGCCGTCGCGCGCCGGCACGACGTCGGCGACGCTCGGATGCGGGGCTTGGCCGAAGCGGGTGGGATCGACGTCGCCGCCACCGGTCAGGAGCACGCCGTCAAGGAGTGTCCAGAGCGCGTGGCGTGCGTCCGACGAGAGCTGCGGCGGCAGCAGGACGGGGATGCCGCCCGCATCCTGCACCGCGCGGATGTAGGCGGCGTTGACGTACGCGCGCTCGGGCGTCGCGTCGACCGTGGCCGACATGGTGACGCCGATCCGGGGCGCGGCCTGCATGCGTCGAGCCTAGCACACGCCTCCGCGTCGTCCGGTGCGCGGCGCGCCGTGTCCGTGCGTCCCGGCGGGCGGTTCGGGATACAGGCGCATCGCGTATGATTGCGCCATGAGCCTCGACTCCGCCGCCTCCCAGCAAGAGACCCAGAAGCTGACGGCCGCTTCCGCCAATCCCGCCACCATGACCGTGCAGGCGATCGGCACGCGATGGGCCATCGCGGCGGGCCATCCGCTCGCCGCGGAGGCGGGGGCGCGGATGCTCGCCGCGGGCGGCAACGCCATCGATGCGGGCGTCGCGGCGGGGATGACCCTGGGCGTCGTCCATCCCGACATGGTGAGCTTCGCGGGCGTGGCGCCCATCCTCGTCCACACCGCGCGCGATCGGGCGACGTGGCAGGTGTCGGGTGTGGGACCGTATCCGCGCGCGTCCACGCTCGAACAGTTCCGGACGAAGCACGGCGGTCAGATTCCGGTGGGCCTGTGGCGCACCGTCGTCCCCGCCGCGCCGGACGCGTGGTGCACCGCGCTCGAGCGCTGGGGGACGATGTCGTTCGCCGACGTCGCGCTGCCCGCGACCGAGCACGCGGAGCGAGGCTTCGCCGTCTCGAACTTCTCCGCGTACCAGATGGGCGCGAACGCCGAGAAGTACAAGCGCTGGCCCAGCTCGGCCGCGGTACTGCTGCGTGACGGACGCGCGTACCGGGCGGGCGAGGTGCTCGTCCAGCGCGAGCTCGGCGAGACCCTCCGGCGCATGATCGCGGCCGAGCGCCGCGCCGGCGGTAGTCGCGCCGCCGGCATTCGTGCGGCGCGCGACGAGTTCTATCGCGGCGAGACGGCGAAGCGCATCGCGGAATTCCATCGCGCCAACGCGGGCCCGCTCGCCTACGAGGACCTCGCGGAGTTCAGCGTCGAGGTGGAGCGCGCACTCACGACGACGTTCGGCGCGCACGAGGTCGCGGCGTGCGGCTTCTGGTGTCAGGGCCCCGTGTTCCTGCAGATCCTCGACATGCTCGACGGCGTCGATCTCGCGCATCTGGGCCACAACTCCCCGGCGTACCTGCATCGGCTCATCGAGACGATCAAGCTCGCCTTCGCCGACCGCGAGGCGTACTACGGCGATCCGCACATCGTGAAGGTGCCCGCCGACCGGCTGCTCGCGAAGTCGTACGCCGAGGCGCGTCGTGCCCTCATCCGCGATCGCGCGTGGCGCGAGCTGCCGCCCCCCGGTGACGTCGGGATGGCGCGCGCCGCCGCACGTCGGGAGACGGCTGCGCTCCCGATAGCAGGCGGGTCCAGCGATGCGCTGGACACCAGCTACGTCGCGGTGATGGACGCGGAGGGCAACGCGTTCTCGGCCACGCCCAGCGACCCGAACGTCGACTCGCCCGTCGTCGCAGGCGTCGGCTGCGTCGTGTCGCCGCGTGGCTCGCAGGGCTGGCTCGATCCCGACCACGCGAGCGTCGTCGCGCCGGGCAAGCGGCCGCGCCTCACGCCGGCGCCGGCGATGCTGCTTCGCGAGGGACGTGCGGCGATGCCGTTCGGCACGCCGGGTGGCGACGTGCAGCAGCAGGCCATGCTGCAGGTGCTCCTCAACGTCGCCGTGTTCGGCATGGCGCCGCAGGCCGCCGTGGAGGCGCCGCGCGTGGCGTCACGCAGCTTTGCCGACTCCTTCTGGCCGCATCCGATCGGGCTCAACAAGGTCGAGGCGGAGCGGCGACTGCCGCAGGAGACGCGCGACGCGCTCGCCGCGCTCGGTCACGACGTGTCGGCGTGGCCGGAGTGGGAGTGGCGCGCCGGCGCGGTCTGCGCGGTGATGGCGGGCGAGGAGGGGACGCGCTGGGGCGCGGCCGATCCGCGCCGCGGATCGCTGTCGATCGCGTATTAAGCCCGGGGGGCCTCGGCGGCCCCCGGTGTGTCCCCTCCTCAGCGGCTCGGAGACGGCGCGCCGAAGCCTCGCCGCGCCTCGGGACACGTAGGCGCAGAACTCGCCTCGTCAATCAGCACGTTGATTTGGATACGGCGCGGCTATTTGCGGCCGCGCTTTGTCGTCCCTGCGGACGTCGTTTCTAGGCGGTGACCGCTGCGGCTTCGGCGAGGGGACGACGGACGACGGAGCGCTCGCGAATCAGGAGGGTCAGGCCGGCGGCGACGAAGGCGAGAATGCCGGCGGACACGAAGGCGGGCGCGTAGCTGCCGTACCACTCGTAGATCCAGCCCGCGAGCGCCGCGGCGATGGCGGCGCCCACCTGGTGGGAGAAGAAGATCCAGCCGGAAAGCTCGCCCACGGAGTAGCGGCCGAAGATGTTGGCCGTCAGGGCCGTCGTGGGCGGGACGGTCGAGATGAAGTTGAGCCCGAAGATCGCGGCCCAGACGTGGAGCGAGGGGACGTTCCAGACGTAGAGCAGAAAGATGAGCGAGAGCCCGCGCACGAAGTAGTAGATCGCGAGCGGGCCGCGACGTCCCAGCCGGTCGCACAGCCAGCCCGATCCGATGGTGCCGACCACGTTCATCATGCCCATGATCCCGAGCGCGGTGGACGCCTGGAAGCTGGTGAAGTTGTGCTCCAGCGCGTGCGGCATGAAGTGCGTGAGGACGAGCCCGCCCGTCGTGTATCCGCAGACGAAGTACGTGGCGAGCAGGAGCCAGAACTGCGGAGCGCGCGCGGCCTCCACGACGGAGACGCGGACGGCGTCCCGTGCCATTGCGGGCTGAGCGCCGACCGGCGTCGGCGCGCCGGCGCCATAGGGGCGCACCCCGCGGTCGGCCGGATCGTTCCAGACCAGCAACAGCGCGACGGGGAGAATGAGTACGAACAGGCCCACGCCGAGCCACGTCGTGCTGACGCGCCAGCTCTGTGTGGTCGTGAGCAGCGTCGCGAGCGGGATGATGAGGAGCTGCCCGGCTGACATGCCCCCGGCGGTGAGGCCGATGGCCATGCCGCGATTCACCTCGAACCAGCGCGTCGCGACGACCGAGCCGGTCGCCATGCCGAGCCCGCCGGCGCCGACGGCCATGAAGACGCCCGCCGTCACGTAGATCTGCCAGAGACTGGTCGACTGGCCCATGAGGATGGTGCCGATCCCCAGGATGACGAGCGAGCCGATGATCAGGCGACGGGTGCCCCAGCGGTCGGCGATGCGCCCGGCCCAGGGACCCACCGCGCCCAGCAGCAGGAGCGAGAGCGCGGCCGCGCCCGAGAGCCCGCCGCGCGTCCATCCCATCTCCGCTTCCATGGGCTTGATGTAGATGCCGAACACGGCGCGAACGCCCGTCGCGGCCAGCATGCAGACGGTGACGGCGATCAGGACGACCCAGGCAGGGTGTAGGCGGCGAGGCGTCATGCGGTTTGGATGACGCCTCGCCGCGCGGGATTCACGATCTCGCTATTCGACGACCGTGGCCGCGACCTCGGCGCGGAACACGATCTGATCTCCCTCAGCATCGACGACCACAGTATCGCCGTCCCTGAACTCTCCTTCAAGGAGCTTCAGGGCGAGCGGATCCTGCACGAGACGCTGGATCGTGCGCTTGAGCGGCCGCGCCCCGAACGTCGGATCGTAGCCCTCGCGCGCCAGCAGCGCCTTCGCCGCGTCGGTCACCTCGAGTCCCATGCGGCGCGTCTCGAGGCGGCGGCGCAGGTGGCCGAGCTGGATGTCCACGATCGCGGTGATCTGCTCCCGCGACAGCGGCGCGAAGATCACGACCTCGTCGATCCGGTTCAGGAACTCTGGCCGCAGCGTGTTGCGCAGCTCGTTCATGATGAGCGGCCGCACTTTCTCCGGACTCTGGTAGTCGCGGAAGAGGTGGCTGCCCATGTTCGACGTCATGATGACCACGACGTTGCGGAAGTCCACGGTGCGGCCGTGGCCGTCCGTGAGCCGGCCGTCGTCGAGCAGCTGCAGGAGCACGTTGAACACGTCGCCGTGCGCCTTCTCGATCTCGTCGAAGAGGACCACCGAGTACGGCCGACGCCGCACCGCCTCGGTGAGCTGACCGCCCTCGTCGTAGCCGACGTAGCCGGGCGGCGCCCCGATGAGGCGCGCCACGGTGTGCTTCTCCATGTACTCGGACATGTCGATGCGGATCATCGCGCGCTCGTCGTCGAACATGAACTCCGCGAGCGCGCGCGCCAGCTCCGTCTTGCCCACGCCGGTCGGCCCCAGGAACAGGAACGAGCCGATGGGACGGTTGGGATCGGACAGTCCGGCGCGTCCGCGGCGGACGGCGTTGGCCACCGCGCGGATGGCGTCTTCCTGGCCGATCACGCGCTGGCGCAGCCGCTCCTCCATGCGCACGAGCTTCTGCGTCTCGCCCTCCATCAGGCGGGTGACCGGGATGCCCGTCCACTTCGCCACCGTGCTCGCGATGTCGTCCTCGTCGACTTCCTCGCGCAGCATGCGGTCACCGGTGTGCTCCGCCATCTGCGCCTCGAGCGCGGCGTGCTGCGCTTCCAGCTGGTGCAGCGTGCCGTAGCGGAGCTCGGCGGCGCGGTTCAGGTCGCCCTTGCGCTCGGCCTCGGCCATGGCCGTCTTGGTGCTCTCGATGTCTTCCTTCAGCTTGCCGAGCCGGCCGATCCCTTCCTTCTCCGCCTGCCAGCGCGCGGTGAGCGTGTCGCCCTTCTCCTTCAGCTCGGCCAGCTCCGCGTCGATCTTGGCCAGCCGCTCCCGCGCCACCGGGTCGTCCTGATCACGCGCGACGGAGACGCGCTCGATCTGCAGCTGCATCTGGCGCCGCTTGATCTCGTCGATCTCCTGCGGCATGGAGTCGATCTGCATGCGGATGCGCGCGGCCGCCTCGTCGACGAGATCGATGGCCTTGTCGGGCAGGAAGCGGTCGGCGATGTAGCGGTGCGACAGCACGGCCGCGGCCACGAGGGCGGCGTCCTTGATGCGCACCTTGTGGTGCACCTCGTACTTGTCCTTGAGGCCGCGGAGGATCGCGATGGTGTCCTCCACGCTGGGCTCCTTCACCAGCACGGGCTGGAAGCGCCGCTCGAGGGCGGGATCCTTCTCGACGTGCTTCCTGTACTCGTCGAGCGTGGTGGCACCGACGCAGCGCAGCTCACCGCGCGCGAGGGCCGGCTTCAGCATGTTGGCCGCGTCGACGGCGCCCTCGGCCGCGCCCGCGCCGACGAGCGTGTGCAGCTCGTCGATGAAGCAGATGATCTGGCCCTCGGACTCCGTGATCTCCTTCAGGACGGCTTTCAGCCGGTCCTCGAACTCGCCGCGGTACTTCGAGCCCGCCACCATCGCGCCGATGTCGAGGGCCACGAGCCGCTTGTTCTTGAGGCTCTCGGGCACGTCGCCCGCCACGATGCGCTGGGCGAGGCCCTCCACGATGGCGGTCTTGCCCACCCCCGGCTCTCCGATGAGCACGGGGTTGTTCTTGGTACGCCGCGAGAGCACCTGGACGACGCGGCGGATCTCCTCGTCCCGCCCGATGACGGGGTCGAGCTTCGACTTGCGGGCGAGCTCCGTGAGGTCCTTGGCGTAGCGCTGGAG
>JBKPPN010000486.1:0-7022 GCA_046733575.1 Candidatus Methylomirabilota bacterium
CGATGACGACGGGGCCGCGTCCGCCGCCCGCCCGTCGCACGCGCGTGAGCGTCGCGGCGATCACCTCCGCCGCGGCGCGGCCGGCGTTTTCCATGAGCAGAGCGCCGGGGATGCCGAGCTCGTGGATCGCGCGCCGATCGACGGCGCGCATCTCCTCCGCCGTGAACACGGACTGCACGACGGTTTACCGCAGGCCGGGGAGCTTGGCGGCCTCCGCGACCAGCTCGGCGACGATGGCGGTGTAGAACGCGCGCCAGTCCGTGCGCGCGCCGCGGGGCAGCTCGATGTGGAGTGCGCGCACGGGCAGACGCAGGATGCCGTCGCGCTTGGCCGCCGACGCGCTGTAGCGGAGCGTGTCCGCCGGCTCCACCAGAATGGCGAGACGCGGGACGTCGGCGTGGCCGCGCAGATGCGCGTCGCGCACGAGCTCGCCGAGCGCCCGGATGCGAAGGGCCAGGTCGCGATCCACGCCGACGGTGGCGATCTCGATGCGAGACGCCGCGTCACGATGGTTGTTGCCGTGGATTTCGACGTAGAGCGTGAGAGGGCCCTGCGCGACCTCGCGGACGCGCGCCTCGTACGCCTCGTACACGCGCCGCGCGCCCGCGCTCGCCCGCTCCTCGACGGGCGACGTGCCGGGCACGCCCTCGGACGGGCGGTTGACCTGGTATCGACGTCCGGGTGCGGTCGGCGTGTCGGGCTCGAGGTTGAACCCGGTCGCGGCCACGAAGCCCGAGCCCGCGCGCGCCGCCACCGCCTCCGCGATCTCGGCGGTGAACTTGTCGGAGCTGCCGTGCGGCGCCGCGACGACGAAGCCCGGGCGTCCCGGGCGAGCGGCGAAGTGACCGAGGGGCGTGGCGTCGGGCTCGACGGAGATGGGCTGGGTGGCGCATCCCGCCAGCACGAGCGGGATGGCCGCCATGCTAGCGAGCCGGCGCGCGCGTGGCGAGATCCGCGTCCACCTCGTGATCGTCGACCAGCATGGCCTGCGCCACCGCGTAGTCGCCGTCGTGCGTGAGGGCGAGCAGCATGCGCTGCCCCCCACGTCGGAGCCCGATCTCGCGCGAGCGCCCCGACAGCACGAGCACGGGCGCCTCGCCGCGCGCGCGGCGCACCTCGAGCTCGCGCCAGTTCACGCCCAGCCGCAGGCCCGTCCCGAGCGCCTTCAGGCCGGCCTCCTTGGCCGCGAAGCGCGCGGCGAAGTGCTGGACGGGATCGCGGCGACTCTGGCAGTACGCGATCTCGCCCGGCGTGAAGACGCGACGCAGGAAACGCTCGTCCCAGCGTGCGATGACGTCGCGCATCCGTCCGATACGCACGATGTCGACGCCGATGCCGCGGACGGCCACGTCGGCGTCACGCCTCCCCGGCCGCGTCGCGGATCAGCCGCGCGAGCTCGTCCGCCATGAGCTGTACGCGCTCCAGGAGCGGACCCTCCACCATCACGCGCGCGAGCGGCTCCGTGCCGGAGTAGCGCAGCAGCACGCGGCCGCTGCCGCTCATCTCCGCCTCGAACGCCCGCACACGCTCGCTCAGCGCCGGCAGCGTGGCGAGGTCGGGCTTCCTGCGCACGGGCACGTTGACGAGGACTTGGGGGAACTTCCGCATGCAGTTGGCGAGCGCGGCGAGCGTCTCGCCCGTCTCGCGCATGACGGACAGGAGGGCGAGCGCGGACAGGACGCCGTCACCGGTGGGCGAGAACTCGGTGAAGAGCAGATGGCCCGACTGCTCGCCGCCCAGGCTGGCGCCGAGCTTTTGCATCTCCTCGGCCACGTAGCGGTCGCCCACGCGCGTCTTCTCGATGCGGATGCCCGCCTCGCGCAGCGACTCGTCGAGGCCGAGGTTGGCCATGACCGTGGTCACGACGACGTTGCCCTTGAGGCGCCCGCGTCGCGCGAAGTGTCGGCCCGTGATGGCGAGGGCGTAGTCGCCGTCGCGGATCTCGCCCAGCTCGTCGACGGAGATGAGCCGGTCGCCGTCTCCGTCGAAGGCGAAGCCGATGGCCCCGCCCCCGCTCGCCTTCACACGTCGGCGCACCACGTCGGGATGGAGCGCGCCGACGCCGGCGTTGATGTTGGTGCCGTCCGGCTTCGCTCCCGTGGTCACGACGCGCGCGCCCAGACGGCGGAAGACGCTCGGCGCCACGCGGTGGGTGGCGCCGTGCGCGCAGTCCAGCACCACGCTGACCCCGCTCAGGTCGAGCGGAAAGCAGCGACAGAGGAAGTCGACGTAGTACTTCTCCGCGCGGTCGTAGTGCACGAGACGGCCGATGTCGCCGCCGCGCGCGCGGGGCGCCGCGTCGGCCGCGTGCAGGCGCGCCTCGACCTCGTCCTCCCAGGCGTCGGGAAACTTGGTGGACTCCGAGGAGAAGAGCTTGATGCCGTTGTCCTCGAACGGATTGTGCGACGCGGACAGCACGATCCCGCCGTGAGCGTCGAGGGCGCGCGTGAGGAGCGCGATCCCGGGCGTGGGCAGGACGCCGACGGTGTAGCAGTCGGCGCCCGCGGAGAGCGCGCCGGCCACGATGGCCGACTCCAGCATCGGACCCGAGCGTCGCGTGTCGCGCCCGATCACGATCCGCACCTTGTCGACGCCGTGGTCGACGTGCAGGGTCGCGACGAGCTCGCGTCCCACGCGATAGGCGAGGTCGGGCGTGAGCGGCTCCTCGTTGGCGACGCCCCGGATTCCGTCCGTCCCGAACAGCCGTGTCACCGTCGTCCACTCCGCTGCGTCATCATGGGTCGCGTCCGTGCGGGGCGCCGGCTCGATTGTAGAACGCGAGTGCTCGCGACCCGGCACTTTCGTCCTGCACGGCCGCCTGACAGATCGACCTGGTCGCGCTCACGCCGCATCCCACGGACGCGCCAGCCGTCGTAGGACGCGACCGGGCAGGCGCGAGGACGCGGGAGGCGGCGCGCCGCCGAGCAGCTCGTCGAGACGCACGTTGAGCGCGTCGGCGTCGTTCATGTGCTCGATGCGGCCGTCCACGGCCACCGAGATGCTGCCCGTCTCCTCCGACACGACGACGGCCACGGCGTCCGTCTCCTCGACCACGCCGAGCGCGGCGCGATGACGGGTGCCGAGCGCGCGCCCCAGGTGCAAGGCGCGGGACAGCGGCAGGAAGCAGCCCGCGGCGTTGATGCGGTCGCCTTCCACGAGCACGGCGCCGTCGTGCAGCGGCGAGGCGGGAACGAACAGGCTCACGAGCAGATCGGCGCTCACCCGCGCGTCGAGGGCAACGCCGAGCTCGGCGTACTGCCGCAGTCCGGCCGAGCGCTCCACCACGATGAGGCCGCCAATGCGGCGGCTCACGAGCGCCTCGGCCGCGCCCGCGATCTCGTCCACGACCTGGGCGCGCGCGGCGCGTCCGCCGATGGTGATGGCCTGGAGCAGACGCTCGGGGGCGAGCTGCTCCAGCGAGCGACGGAGCTCGGGCTGGAACAGCACGACGAGCACCACCACCCAGAACGACCAGATCTCGTCGAGGAGCCAGCGCGTGCCGTGGAGCTCCAGGCGTCGCGCCACCAGTGAGGCGAGGACGAGGATGCCGACGCCGAGCAGCATCTGGAGCGCGCGCGTGCCGCGGAAGCCGACGAGGATGCGGTACGCCACGGCGGCCACGACGAGGACGTCGACGACGTCGCGCCAGCCGACGTGGGCGAACAGCGTGGTCACGACCGCCGAAGCCGCTCGGCCACGCGCACGGCGTCGCGCGTGGCGGCCACGTCGTGAGTGCGGATGACGGCGGCGCCGTGGAGCACGGCCACCGTGGTGGCCGCGAGCGAGGCGGCGAGACGGTCGTCCGCGCGCTCCCGCCCGGCGATGGCGCCGAGGAACGACTTGCGCGAGACGCCGACGCAGAGCGGCCGTCCGAGGTCGTTCAGCGCGGACAGGCGGGAAAGGACCTCGACGTCCCACGCCACCCAGTCCACCGCGCGGTCACGGAAGAACCCGATGCCGGGATCGAGCACGACGTCGTCGTCCGCGAGCCCCGCCTCACGCGCCGTCGCGAGTGCCGCCGCGAGGCGGGCGTGCACGGTCGCGAGCGGCGAGGCGGGTCGATCGGAGGCGCGGGGACTCGCCATGACGATGAGCGCGGCGCCGTGCTTGCGCGCGAGACGGGCGAGGTCCGCGTCCGCCAGCCCGCTCACGTCGTTCACGATGCGCGCGCCCGCCTCGAGGGCCGCCTGCGCGACACGCGGCCGCGTGGTGTCGGCGGAGATGGGTACCGACACCGTGGGGACGAGCGCGTCCACGGCGTCCACGAGCCGACGTCGCTCGTCCGCCTCGGCGATCTCCGTGGCGAGATACGGCGCCGTCGATCGGGCGCCGACGTCGAGGAGGTCCGCGCCCTCGTCGACCATGGCGCGCGCGGCGGCGAGCAGGTCGGCCGACGTCGGGTGGACCGAGCCGGCGTAGAACGACTCGGGGCTGACGTTGAGGACCCCCATGAGCGCGACCGGCCGGCCCTGCCCGACCACCACTCCGGCCAGCGACGCCCGCCCTGCACTTCCCATCACGTCACACTCTCGGCGTCCAGACGACGAGGCACAATGGGTGCGGCCGGGACGGCACGGCAGGCGCCGGGGCGTCCGGGCCGCAGGATGGCTGCTGGGCTCGCGAACGGGCGCGGTGGGCCCGCTCGCAGGCCCGGGTTCACGCCGGCGCGGGGGCTTCCTGGAACGGGCTCGCGCGGAGGATCCGGGCGATCTCCTCGGAGTCGAGCGACTCGCGCTCGAGCAAGGCCCGCGCGAGCGCGTGGAGCTTCACGATGTTGTCCTGGATGATCTGCCGCGCCTGGGCCGCGCACTCGACGACGATGCGCTTGACCTCGGAGTCGATGGCGAGCGCGGTCTGGTCGCTGTAGTCCTTCTGCCGCGCCACCTCGCGCCCCAGGAAGATGTGCTCCTCGTTCTTGCCGAACGTGAGCGGCCCCATCTTGTCGGACATGCCCCACTCGCACACCATCTTGCGCGCCATCTCGGTGGCCTTCTCGAGATCGTCGCCCGCCCCCGTCGTCTGCTGGTTCAGAACGATCTCTTCCGCGGACCGACCGCCGAGGAGGATGGTGATGCGGTTGACGATGTACTCGCGCGAGTAGTTGTACTTGTCGTCCATCGGCAGCTGCATGGTGAGGCCGAGGGCACGTCCGCGCGGGATGATGGTCACCTTGTGGAGCGGATCAGCGCCGGGCAGGAAGTCCGCCACGAGGGCGTGTCCGGCCTCGTGGTAGGCGATCGTGCGCTTCTCCGTGTCGCTGATGATCATCGAGCGCCGCTCCACGCCCATCAGGACCTTGTCCTTGGCGTTCTCGAAGTCCGGCATCTCGACGACCTTCTTGTTCTGCCGCGCCGCGAGCAAGGCCGCCTCGTTGACCAGGTTGGCGAGATCGGCACCGGAGAACCCCGGCGTCCCGCGCGCGAGGACCTTGAGCTCGACGTTCGGCGCCAGCGGGATGCGCCGCGCGTGCACGCGGAGGATCTCCTCGCGCCCCTTCACGTCCGGGCGCGGCACCACGACCTGACGGTCGAAGCGGCCGGGACGCAGGAGCGCGGGGTCGAGGACGTCGGGCCGGTTGGTGGCCGCGATGAGGATGACGCCCTCGTTGGTCTCGAAGCCGTCCATCTCGACCAGGAGCTGGTTGAGCGTCTGCTCGCGCTCGTCGTGACCGCCGCCCAGACCGGCGCCGCGGTGACGGCCGACCGCGTCGATCTCGTCCATGAAGATGATGCAGGGCGCGTGCTTCTTGCCCTGCTCGAAGAGGTCGCGCACGCGCGAGGCGCCCACGCCCACGAACATCTCCACGAAGTCCGAGCCGGAGATCGAGAAGAACGGCACGTTGGCCTCGCCCGCGATGGCCTTGGCGAGCAGCGTCTTGCCCGTGCCGGGCGGGCCCACGAGGAGGACGCCCTTGGGGATCTTGCCCCCGAGCTTCTGGAACTTTTGCGGGTCCTTGAGGAAGTCGATGATCTCGCGGAGCTCTTCCTTGGCCTCGTCGACGCCCGCCACGTCCTGGAAGGTCACCTTGTTCTGCTTCTCGGAGATCATGCGCGCGCGCGCCTTGCCGAAGCTGAGCGCCTTGGCGCCGCCCCCCTGCATCTGGCGCATGAAGAAGATCCAGACGCCGATGAAGAGCAGCATGGGAACCCACTGCAGGAAGATCGAGTACCAGGGATTGGCGTCGGGCGGCTTCACCGCGATCCGCACGCCGCGGTCGCGCAGCATCTTGATGAGGTCGGGGTAGTCGACGATGTACGTGCGGTGCGTGGCGCCGCCGTCCTTGAGCTGATAGGTGACCAGGTTGCCGCGGATGACCACCGACTCGACCTTGCCTTGCTCGACGGCCCGCAGGAACTCGGAGAAATTCGGCTGCTCGATGCCGCCTTGCTGCGCACCCTGGAACACCGTGAACAGGAGGATGACGATGAGGCCGATGACCATCCAGAGGGCGAGGTTCTTGTAAACCTGGTTCATGTGGAAGTCAGTATAGCATCGGCCCGAACGGGCTCCTCGGGACGCCGGCGCGCGCCGGCCGGCGTCAGACGCCTTCGAGCACCGCCAGGTGCGGCAGATTGCGATACGAGCCGGCGTGATCGAGCCCGTAGCCCACCACGTAGACATTCGGGATGGTGAACCCGGGGTAATCGATCTCGACCTCGACCTCGCGGCGCTCGATCTTGTCCAGCAGCGAGCAGAGTCGGACGCTTCGCGGATGGCGCGTCTCGAGATTGCGCTTCAGATACGAGATCGTCCGCCCGGTGTCGATGATGTCCTCCACGATGATCACGTGGCGATCCTCGACCGGCATGGACAGATCCGACGCGAGCTTCACCACGCCCGACGAGCGGCTGCCGCCGCCGTAGCTCGATAGCACCATGAAATCCGTGGTGAGCTCGATCGGCGTGACGCGGATGAGGTCGGCCATGAACACGAGCGCGCCCTTCAGCACGCCCACTAGGACCGGGTTCTCCTTCTCGTAGTCGCGTGCGATGGCGTGACCGATCTCGGCCACACGCGCGTGG
>JBKPPN010000487.1:0-5694 GCA_046733575.1 Candidatus Methylomirabilota bacterium
ACATGTACCAGTCGCTCCACACGACGGTCATCGGACCCAAGGGCGACCCCGTGGAGATCCAGATCCGCACCTGGGACATGCATCGCATCGCCGAGGAAGGGATCGCCGCCCACTGGCTCTACAAGGAGAAGAAGAGCGGCAAGGACAAGCTCGACGAGTCCCTCCTGTGGCTCCGCCAGCTCATGGAGACGCAGCAGGACACCAAGGACCCGCGGGAGTTCATGGACACGGTGCGGATCGACCTGTTCCCCGACGAGGTCTACGTCTTCACCCCCAAGGGCGACGTCAAGGCCCTTCCCGAGGGCGCCACCCCCATCGACTTCGGCTATGCCGTGCACACGAAGGTGGGCGAGCACACCGTGGGGGCCAAGGTGAACGGCAAGCTGGTGCCGCTGCGGACGGCGCTGCGGCAAGGCGACATCGTCGAGATCATCACGTCGCCCAACCAGCACCCGAGTCGCGACTGGCTGCAGTACGTGAAGTCGACACGGGCGCGCACCAAGATCAATCAGTGGCTCAAGGTCAAGGAGCGGGAGCGCTCGATCGAGCTCGGCCGCGAGCTGTTCGAGCGGGAAGCGAAGAAGTACCGCCTGAACGCGGCGACGCTCTTGGCGGGCGACGATCTCAAGCGGATCGCCTCGGATCTCGGCATGCCGGGCAGCGACGACCTGCTCGCGTCGATCGGCTACGGCAAGAGCTCGGTCCACCAGCTCCTCAATCGCCTCTCTCCCAACGGGCTCGTCGAGCCGGTGGAGCGACCGAAGTCGACGACCACGCGGCCGAAGGAAGACCAGGGCGTCCGCATCCGCGGCGTCGACGATCTCCTTGTCCGCTTCGCCAAGTGCTGCAACCCGCTGCCGGGCGATCAGATCGTGGGCTTCATCACGCGGGGGCGGGGACTGACCGTGCACGCGCGCGACTGTCTCACCGTGGCCAAGAGCGTCCTCGATCGCGAGCGGCTCATCGACGTGGAGTGGGACGTCGAGGAGCCGGCCAAGCGTCCCGTGCGCGTGGCCGTCTACATCGGCAACGATCGCCCGGGGCTCCTCTCCGAGATCACGGGCGCGATCTCCTCCCGGAACGGCAACATCACGAAGGCCGAGGTGACGGTGACCGACGACCGTCGCGGCATCAACCACTTCGTCATCGAGGTCGCCGACCTGCCGCAGCTGCAGGACATCATGGCGGCCATCCGCCTCGTCCCCGACGTCATCAACGTCGAGCGCGTCCGCGGCTTGTGATCCCGGTGGGCGGCTCGGTCCGCCCCGGAGCCCGCGGATTTCCGATGGGACGGCCACAGAGGCGCGGCGCGCGTGCGACACGCCGACCGGCCCCCAGCTCAGCATGGCCCGTCCGCGTCCGCCCGTTGAATCCGGAGACGTGAGAGGCCGGCCATGAATCGTCGGCGCTTCGAGGCGCTCGTCGATCGAGCGATGCAGCGACTGCCGCGGGGGTTCCGGGACCGCATCGCCAACGTCGTCGTCGTGGTCGAGGACTGGCCGGACGACGACACGCTGGACGAGATGGGCATCGAGCCGCCCGACACCCTGTACGGCCTCTACCGCGGCGTCGACCTGACTCAGCGCGATTCGGCGTACGGAAATGTTCTCCCCGATACGATCACCATCTATCAGGGCCCCATCGAGGAGGACTGTGCGGACGAGGCGGAGATGGCGGAGGTCATTCGCGAGACGGTGATCCACGAGGTCGGTCACTACTTCGGACTCGACGACGAGACGATGCACCGCATCGAGGACGGCGACGACGACCTGTAAGTCGCAATAGCGGACTTATAGGTTTCGTGTCGAGCCTGTCAGTGCACACCGCGCGAGAGTTCTAGGTCAGAACCGTAACTTTACTCTTGACTTGGAGTTTCAATAGTTCGTAAGGTTTCAGCAGATGCTGAAAGTGGTGGAACAAGAGAAACATGCAGAAATCAGGGGAGATTCGGCGGCACGTAGGCCAGCGCCTTCGGGAGATGCTCCCTCGGGCAAAGGGCTGGGACGAGACCGCGGAGCCTCGGATTGGCTCGCAGACCGCGGATTTGCTGGTGAAGTTCAAGCTGGGCGAGCAGGAGCACACGCTGGTGGTTGAAGTCAGCGTGCTCGGGCAGCCCCGCCAGATCCGCGCTGCCGTCACCCGTCTCGGCGAGATCCGCCGAGATCTCCCCGGCGCGTACCCCGTCGCTGCGGCCGTCTACATCAGTCCTCAGAGCGCGCGGATACTCAAGAGCAACGGCCTCGGCTACCTCGATCTCTCCGGGAATTGCTATCTGGCCTTCGACAACGTGCTCATCGAGAAGGAGGGCAAGCGCAACGTCCGGCCGTCCACCCGGCCCCTGCGGTCGCTCTTCGCGCCGCGAGCGACGCGGGTGGTCCGTGTCCTCCTCGCCGAACCCGCGCGGGCCTGGAGACTCGAGGAGCTCGCGCGCGCGGCCGAGGTGAGCCTCGGCCACTCGCACAACGTCGTGAAGCGGCTCGAGGAGCTGGCCTGGGTGGAGCGCGACGACGTGCAGCGTATCCATCTCGGCAAGCCCGCCGATCTGCTCGAAGCGTGGTGCGAGTCGTACACCTATCGCGAGAACGACATCGCCTCCTACGCCGTGCCGGAGCGCCTGACGCGGAAGTTCATGACCGACGTCGCGCACGCCGCCACCGGGCAGAACCGGCGGTACGCGTTCACGCTCAATGCCGGCGCGTCACTGGTCGCGCCGCACCTGCGCGTCACCTCCATTCACGTCTATCTCGAGGGTGACCCCGCTCCCGTGGCCGAAGCCCTCGGGCTCCGCCCGGCCGGAGAGAGCGAAGCTGGCCTGCACCTCATGGCGCCCTACGATGCGGGCGTCTTTCACGGGGCCTTCGAGAAGGCGGGACTGAAGGTGGTGTCGCTTCCGCAGCTGTATGCGGACCTCATGCACGTCGAGCGGCGCGGCAAGGAGCAGGCCGAGCATCTGCGTCGCGAGGCGATGGGGTACTAGCCCAGGATGTTCCGGAAGGGGGGTGACTCCGATCATGGCGAAGAAGAAGGCGGCCAAGAAGAAGAAGAAGTAAGGCCCTTCGGGCCATGACCCGGCAGTCAATCCGGCACGGCAGAGGAGGTGATCTGGACCATGGCGAAGAAGAAGGCAGCCAAGAAGAAGAAGAAGTAACGACGTTTCAGCTCGAGGTGGGGGGTGGCGGCCTCCCACCTTGCTAACACCAGGCGGGAGGGGGGATGACCTCCTCCCGTTGTGCTTAAATGACCTTCGTGACCTTGCCCGCCTTGAGACAGCGGGTACACACCCGGAGCCGTTGGGCTCGCCCGTTCACGAGGGCTCGCAGTGACACCAGGTTGGGGAGCCAGCGCCGCCGCGTGAGCTTGTGCGCGTGACTGATCGTGTTGCCCACGGCGGGATGCTTCCCGCAGACGTCGCAGCGCTGGGCCATCGTGACTCCTTGACGAGGAATTGCACCGAGCGAAGACGAAGACGTCTTATAGCACGCCGACTCCGATGAGGCAAACCGAGCCCCTCTCGAACGGGCTCGCCACGAGGCTGCAGTTCCTGAAGGGCATTGGACCCGAGCGTGCGCGCCAGCTTGCCAAGAAGGGCCTCGAGACGGTCGAGGACGCGCTGTTCTTCCTGCCCAATCGCCACGAGGATCGGACCCAGCTCACCCCGTTCGCGCGCCTCAGCCCGGGGCAGGTCTCCACGAGCGCGGGCGAAGTGGTGGGGATCAGTCCGCCGCCGCCCGGGCGCCGACGTGTGCCGCTCACGGCGTTGCTCCGCGATGCCAGCGGCTACGCCTCGGCCAGCTGGTTCAACGCGAAGGTGATGAGCCGCGTCGTCAAGCGTGGTCAGCGGCTCGTCCTGCACGGCAAGGTGGAACGCTTCGGAAACCGCCTGACCTTCAGGCACCCCGAGTTCGAGATCGTCGAGTCGGGTGACGATGACCGCCTGCACTCGGGACGGCTCGTGCCGGTGTACTCCCTCACCGAAGGCCTCCAGCAGCGTCAGCTCCGACGCTTCATGTGGCAGATCGTGGAGCAGTACGTCGGCGCGGTGGAGGAGATCCTTCCCGAGGGCGTGCGCACGCGTCGCGGGCTCCTCGATCTCTCCACGGCCCTCCGCGCCGCGCATTTTCCCGACACGGAGGCGGCCCGCGTCGCCGCGCACCGACGTCTGGCCTTCGACGACTGTCTGCTCCTGCAGCTCGGTCTCGCCATCCTGCGGTCGCGGATCACCCGGGCGGCGGGCATCGCCATGCAGCCGCGCGGCGAACTGACCGCCCGCCTCCGGGCCGGGCTGCCCTACGCGCTGACGCGCGCCCAGGAGCGCGTGTGGAGCGAGATTCGTACCGACATGGCCGCGCCGTATCCCATGCACCGCCTGCTCCAAGGTGACGTCGGATCGGGCAAGACCATCGTGGCCGCGCACGCGGTGCTGACGGCGGTGGAAGCGGGCTACCAGGCGGCCGTGATGGCGCCGACGGAGATCCTGGCCGAGCAGCACTTCATGACGTTCCGGCAGCTGCTCGAGCCGCTCGGGCTCGACGTCGCGCTGCTCACGTCCGCGCTGCGGACCAAGGAGCGTACGGCGTGTCGTGCCGCGCTCGCGTCGGGTGAGATCGCGTGCGTGGTCGGCACGCACGCGCTCGTCCAGGAGGGCGTGGCGTTCCGACGTCTCGGCCTCGCCGTCGTCGACGAGCAGCACCGCTTCGGCGTTGCCCAGCGCGCGCGTCTGAAGGCGATGGGGGCATCGCCCGACGTCCTCGTCATGACCGCCACGCCGATCCCGCGCACGCTCGCCCTCACGCTCTACGGCGACCTCGACGTCTCGGTGCTCGACGAGCTGCCGCCCGGCCGTCGACCCGTCACGACGGTCGCGCGCACGGAGAAGACGCGCGGCAAGATCTACGACTTCCTGCGCGAGCAGATCGCGGCCGGCCGGCAAATCTACGTCGTGTATCCGCTCGTCGACGAATCGGAGCTGATCGATCTGAAGGCAGCCACCGACATGGCGCGCCACCTCCAGGAGGAGATCTTCCCCGACCTGCGCGTCGGACTCCTGCACGGCCGTCTCCGCTTCGACGAGAAGGACGCGATCATGCGCGCCTTCAAGGCGGGCGAGATCCACGTGCTGGTGTCGACGACCGTGATCGAGGTCGGCATCGACGTGCCGAACGCCTCCGTGATGCTGATCGAGCACGCCGAGCGCTTCGGATTGTCGCAGCTCCACCAGCTACGGGGACGCGTGGGTCGCGGGCCGTTCAAGTCGTACTGCATCCTCCTCACGACCGGCACGCCGGGCGACGAGGCGCGTCGGCGCATCGACGCGATGGTGCAGACGTCGGACGGCTTTCGCATCGCCGAGGTGGACCTCGACATCCGTGGGCCGGGAGACTTCTTCGGCACCCGGCAGTCCGGGCTGCCCGAGTTCCGCGTCGCCGATCTCCTGCGCGACGCGCCGCTCCTCGAGGACGCCCGCGTCCAGGCGCAGGCGATCATCGCGGTCGACCGCGACCTGCGCGCTCCGGAGCACCGCGGCCTGCGCGCCGCGCTGCTCTCGCGCTGGCGGGGCAAGCTCGATCTCGCCACCGTCGGCTGACGCGTGCGGGTGATCGCGGGCACGCTGAAGGGCCGGCGCCTGGTGGCGCCGCGCGGCGCGACCACGCGGCCGACCGCCGACCAGGTGCGCATCGCGCTCATGGACACGCT
>JBKPPN010000488.1:0-7348 GCA_046733575.1 Candidatus Methylomirabilota bacterium
GGACGCGTTCGTCTTCGCCTCGTACCTCGTGATCGGTCTCGTGCGCCCACAGGGGCTCTTCGGTCGGTTTTGAAGACGGTCGCCCTCGTCGTGGGCGCGCTCGTCGCGGTGCTCTATCCCGTGCCGGCGGAGCTGCTCGGCTATCCGTACTTCCACACCGTCGGCTTCCTCGTCCTGATCTACGCCATGCTGGGCGTCGGGTGGAACATCATCGGCGGCTGGGCGGGACAGTTCGACTTCGGGCCTCAGGTCTTCTTCGCCACCGGCGCGTACGTGGCCGCGATCCTGGCCGTCAATCTCGGGATCAACGCGTGGGTCGGCATGCTGGCCGGCATCGTGTTCTCCGTGCTCGTGTGCGCGGTGGTGACGTACCCGATCACGCGCCTGCGCGGTCACTACTTCGCGATCGCGACGGTGGCGATCTGGATGATCGTCCAGCCCATCGGCGCCACGTGGGAGTTCATCAACGGCAGCCGCGGGCTGTTCATCCCCGTGTCGCCGGCGCGGAACGTCGTGACCGCCGTCGCGACGCTGCAGTTCCCGGGACGGGCCAAGGCCCTCGGCTTCTACTACGTGGCCCTCGCCCTGTGCGCGCTGGTGCTGTATGGCGCGTGGCTCGTGGAGCGCTCGAAGCTCGGCTACTACTTCCGCGCCATCCGCGACGACCAGGAGGGCGCGGAGTCGATCGGCATCGACAGCCGCGTCTACAAGGTCGTCGCGCGCTGCTGCACGGCCGCGGTGTTCGCCATGGGCGGCGTGCTCTACAGCTACTGGGCGCTCACCGTGCTCCCCGAGGGCGTGCTCGACATCAACTGGAGCATCTTGCCGATCATGGCCGCCGTCGTCGGCGGCATCGGACGGCTGTGGGGCGGCGTGCTGGGCGCGGTCATCCTCATCCCGATCTCCCAGATCATGAGCACCACGCTGGGGACGGGGCCGCTCGCCGGACGCGGGATCGACCTGATCGTCTACGGCCTCATCATCGTCGTGATCGCGGCAGGGCGGCCGAGCGGTCTGCTCTCGCTGCCCTGGGCACGCTGGTTCGGGCGCCGCCGTGGGGTGACGTCGGGGGCGCCGGCGCGCGTGGCGCCGCCGCACGCCTAGACGTGGCCGCGCTCCTGTCCGTCGAGCGCTGCACCAAGCGGTTCGGCGGGCTCATCGCCAATCGCAACGTGTCGCTCGCCATCGAGCCCGGCGAGATCATCGGGCTCATCGGTCCCAACGGGGCGGGCAAGACGACCCTCTTCAACTGCATCAGCGGTCAGCTCCATCCCGACGAGGGGCGGATCGTGTTCGCCGGCACCGACATCACCACCGCGCGGCCGGACCGCGCGTGCGGACTCGGCGTTGCGCGCACGTGGCAAGTCATTCGCTCCTTCGGCCGCATGACGACGCTCGAGAACGTGCTGTGCGGCGCCCTGAAGCGCACGAACCGCGTGGCGGTGGCACGCGCGCGGGCCGAGCGCATGCTCGACTTCACGGGCCTCGGCGACAAGGGAGGCGTGCCCGCCGCGGAGCTGACGCTGGCGGACAAGAAGCGGCTCGAGATCGCGCGTGCGCTCGCGACGGAGCCGAAGCTGCTCCTCCTGGACGAGGCGATCTCGGGATTGACCCCGGCGGAGGTGAGCGCGGCCGTCGCGCTCGTGCGGCGCGTCCACGCGGAGCTCGGCCTCACGATCTGCGTCGTCGAGCACGTCATGGAAGTCGTGATGCCGCTCTCGCAGCGCGTGGTGGTGCTCGAATACGGCGAGAAGATCGCCGACGGCGCCCCCGCCGACGTCGTGCGCGACGAGCGCGTCATCCAGGCCTACCTGGGAGACCGGTACCGTGCTCGCCGCTGACAGGACGGCGGCGGCCGGCGTGCTCCTCGCCGTGCGCGACGTCCACGTCGCGTACGGCTCGGGCGTGCGTGCGCTGCAGGGGCTCAGCCTCGACGTCCGCGTCGGCGAGCTGGTGGCCCTGGTCGGCGCGAACGGCGCGGGCAAGACGACGCTGCTCAAGTCGATCGCCGGGCTGCTGCGACCGCAGCGCGGCGAGATCGCCCTCGACGGCACACGGATCGACGGCGTGGACGCGCCCGGCCGCGTGCGGCTCGGCATCGCGCTGGTACCCGAGGGCCGTCGGCTCTTCACGCGCCTCAGCGTGAGCGAGAACCTGACGCTCGGCACCTACATCGACGCCGATCCCGGTCACCGCCGCGAGACGCTGGAGCGGGTCTACGCGCTCTTCCCCGTCCTGCGCGAGCGGGCATCACAGCGTGCGGGGACGCTGTCGGGCGGAGAAGGGCAGATGCTCGCCATCGCGCGGGCGCTGATGTCGCGACCGCGGCTGCTCATGCTCGACGAGCCGAGCCTCGGCATCATGCCGCGCATGGTCGACGCGATCCTGGCGGTGCTGGGCCGGCTTCGCGGAGAGGGCCTCACGATCCTGCTCGTCGAGCAGAACGTGCCGGCGGCGCTCGACGTGGCGGACCGCGGTTACGTCGTGCAGACCGGACGGATGGTGCTGTCGGGCGCGAGCGCCGAGCTCCGGGACAGCGAGCTCGTCAAGAAGGCGTACCTGGGAATGTAGGCGTGAGGACCGCCGGCACGCGACGCGCTCAGGCGGTCAGGCGCTCGACGCCGTTCCCGTCGGCCTCGACCGAGGGCGGGATGACCTGCCACTCGCTCTTGACCCCGCACGAGCACGACACGGTCAGCGTCAGGCCTTCGGAGAGCTGGTCGGGACGGTGCACGGTGACGGTTCCGCAGCGGCCAGCGTGCCGCTTGATGAACCGGGCAAACTGGCGATCGATGCTGGACGCGCTCATGCCGCTCCGCCGAGCAAGCGGCACGCCAGCCAATGGTCGTCGCGTCCCGCGACGAGACGGGCGCCGTGGCGCGCGGGCCCGGCCTGACGTGACGCGCGGTTACGCGCCGCCGTGGCCACGCCGTCGGTCGCGTGACGGTGAACGCCCCGGCCGGTTCTGGGAGCGGGAGTTACCAGAGGGACGGTTCTGACATGCGCGTCGTCGCCTGGAACATCCGGGCGGGAGGCGGTGTGCGGTGCCGCGCCATCGAGCGCGCCCTTCTGCGCTGGCGTCCCGACGTCGTGGCGCTGTCGGAATTCCGCGCCACGCCGGCCAGCTGCGATCTCGCGGCGGCCCTCGCACGCCGGGGCCTCGCTCATCAGCTGACGACCGCGAGCGCGACGACGCCCGCCCTCAACGCGCTGCTGATCGCATCGCGCTGGCCGCTGCAACGTCTCCGGCTCCGTGCGCAGCCGCGCGAGCCCGCGCGCTGGCTGGTGGTGCAGATCGCGTCGCCCCTGCCGCTCGTCCTGGGCGCCATGCACGTACCCAATCGCGTGACGGGCCGGAAGTGGACGTTCCTCGACGCCGTGCTCGGGTGTGCGCGAGGGTGGACGCACGGGCCCGCGCTCTTCGTCGGCGACACGAACTCGGGCCGACGCGACATCGACGAGCAGACGCCTGCATTCAACGCGCGCGAGGAGGGGTGGATCGACGCGCTCGCACGCTGCGGCTGGCACGACGCGTACCGCCATCTCCGTCCGGACACCCGCGCCTACACGTGGTACTCGCCGAACGGACGGAACGGGTTCCGGATCGATCAGGCGTTCGTCAACGTCCCCCTGCTCGCGCATCTGAAGGAGGCGCTGTACGTGTGGGCCGGAGCGGCGAGCCGGCGTCGCCGCGATGCCATCAGCGACCACGCCGCGCTGCTCGTCGACCTCGCCGCGCCCGAGTGATGCGCGCCCGCGCCGGTCGACGCGGCCAGTGTTGCCGGACCGTGTTCGCGTCCTGACGTTCCTGCGGTGCCGGCCGCGGCGTAAGTCCGCGGATTCTTGTGCCGTCGACCGTGGCGCTCGTCTTGCTCCCTGCCGCTCGGCACGTGGGCACGCACGGTCGTCGGATGCATGTCCTCGTCATCCGCGGCGACGGAACGCGCGTCGTCACCGTCGATCTGTCGCGTGCCACGCTGCGCATCGCGGCGGGCGGCCTCGTCGCGGCCGTCGCCATGTGGAGCGCGGGACTGGCGACGCGAGTCCCGCCGCCTTCGCGCGTGGTCGTGGCGTCGGTCGCGACTGCCGCCTCTGTCGCCTCCGCCCCGCCACCGGTGGCGCCCGCGCCCGCGACCGACGCCGCGCCTCGCACGCCCGACACCAAGATCCTCAGCCGTCGGCTTGCCGAGATGCGTGCCGAGGTCGTCCGGTGGCGTGCGCTTCACGCGCAGATCTGGGCACCGCTCGGCGCGGACGGCCAGCGGCGCGCGACGGGCGTCGGCGGCGGCACCGCGACGGCCGCGGCGTCGACGGGAAGCGTCGAGGATCAGGTCGCCGAGCTCTCGGGGAGCCTGGTGGAAGAGCGACAGCGACTGCACGCGCTCGCGTCGTTCATCGCCTCGCGCGCCGCCGTGCTGCGCGCCATGCCCGTACGGTGGCCCGTGCGCGGATCCGTCAACTCGGAGTTCGGTCGCCGGCTCTCCCCGTGGACGGGCGAGTCCGAGTTCCACGGGGGCATCGACATCGCGGCCTCGTCGGGGACACCGGTGAAGGCGCCCGCGGCCGGCCGCGTCGTCTTCGCGGGTCAGTCACCCGGCTACGGATTGACCGTCATCGTCGAGCACGTGCGCGACGTGAAGACGCTGTTCGGTCACCTCAAGGACGTCTCGGTGAGCGTCGGGCAGCACGTCGAGGCGGGTCAGCTGATCGCGCGCAGTGGCGAGAGCGGCCGGACGACGGGGCCGCACCTGCACTACGAGGTGACCGTGCGCGGGCAGCCGGTGGACCCGCGCGGCTACTTGTGGGACTGAGCGAAGACGTCACGGAGTAAGTCCGTGACGCGCGCGCTCGGGTCCGTCCGGATCTTCTTCTCCTCGTCGCCCACGACGTGGAACAGCCCGTCGAGGCCCTTGCCCACCACGTAGGTATTGAGGTCGAATGGTTCCGCACGGAAGAACGGGATCGCCTTGGCCTGTCCCACCAGGCCCTGGTACTGCCGCGTCACGCCCACCTCGTTCATGGCGCGCTCGACGATGGGACGGAACGCCGTCGTCAGCTTGTCGGTCGTCGTGCGCTTGAAGTAGTCGGTGGCCGCGGTGTCGGGACCGCTCAGGATCTTCCGCGCGTCGTCGAAGCTCATGCCGGTGATGGCGTCGACGAAGATCTCGCGCGCCGACGGCGCGGCCCGCTCCGCCGCGCGGTTCATGCTCAGCACGAACGAGTCGACCTCGCCGCCGAACCCCACCGCGCGCAGGCCCGACTCCAGCGTGCGCAGACGCTCGGGCATGAGGATCTTGATCGCCTGGTTGGCGAAGTAGCCGTCCGTGCGGCCCGTGAGGTTGACGGCCTGCTCGGTGCCGACGCGCAACGCTTCCTTCAGGCCCGCGGCGACCTTGGTCGCGTCGAGACCGGCGCCCGGCGAACCCGAGATCCCCGGCACGCCGGAGGGGAGCTGCAGGTCCTTCAGCATGCGATCCAGCTGCGCCTCGGCGCGACCGCCACACAGCACGAGCGCGGCGAGCGTCACCACCGTGAGTGTCTTCACGCTCATCTCCTCATCCAGTCCCGGAACCGTTTCCACCAGTCGGTGATCTGATCGGTGATCCCGCCGTGCTCCGTGCACACCTCGGGCTCGCTGCCCGTCAGGAACACCTCGCGGGCCACGACCGGACAGAATCGCGTGGCCAGCTTGCCGTTCGTCGTGTCGATCTGGGCGACCGTGATTCCTTCGGGGACGACGAAGGCCGCCGACGGATACGTCTCCATCGCCTGTCGCATGAAGTCGGCCCAGATGGGCACCGCGCCCTCGGCGCCGCTCAGGCCGTGGGGCTGGTTGTCGTCGAATCCAACCCACACCAGCGTGAGGAGCGTCGGGGTGTAGCCGACGAACCACGCGTCGCGCGCGTCGTTCGTCGTTCCTGTCTTGCCCGCCACGTCACCCACCACGCCCATGCTCCGCGCCGACGCGGCCGTCCCCGAGTTCACCACGCCCTGCAGGAGCGACGTCAGGAGGTACGCCTGCGCTGGCTCCATCACACGCCGCGCTTCCTCGTCGGCCCCGCTGAGCACGTGCTCGTCCTCGTCCCGGATTGAGCGGACCGTCGTCGGCGGCGCGGGACGGATGCCACCGTTGGCGAATGCGGCGTACGCCCGCACGAGCTCGAGAGGCGTGACCTCGAAGACGCCCAGGGCGAGCGCGGGGACGGGCTGGAGGTTCTCCCCGAAACCCGCCGTCTGCGCGGTCTCCACGACCGTGCGCAGGCCGACGGCCTGGGCCACGCGCACCGTGGCCGCGTTGAGCGAGCGCTCCAGCGCGCGTCGCACCGTCACCGGCCCCTCGTAGCGGTCCTCGTAGTTGCGCGGCGTCCACGGCTTGCCGTCGACGGTCAGCGTGATCGGGGAGTCGTCGACCATGGTGGCGGCCGTGAACGACGGTCGGTCGCCGCCGTGGGGTGTGAGCGCGGCGAGGTACACGAACGGCTTGAACGCGGACCCGGGCTGACGTCGCGCGTGCACGGCGCGATTGTACTGGCTCACGGTGTAGTCGCGGCCACCCACGAGCGCGCGGATCTGACCCGTGGCGGGATCGAGCGCGATCAGCACCGCCTGCAGACGCTCGGCCGGGGCGTCACGGCGCAGGCGCGGCCGCCGCGCCTCGAGCCGATCGAGCCCGCGCGCGACGGCGGTCTCGGCGAAACGCTGCAGGGTCATGTCGAGCGTGGTGAAGACGCTGGCCGCCTCGCCGAATCGCTCCTCCACTTCCTGGCGGACCAGATCCGTGAAGTACGGGGCGCGTTGCCCTGCGGGCCCGGTGGCGAAGGCGCGCACGGGCTCGGCGTGCGCCTTCTCGTACTCGGCCGGGCTCAGCTTGCCGAGATCACGCATGCGCCCCAGGACCACGTCGCGTCGCTGGCGCGCGCGCTCGGGATTCAGCACGGGCGAGTAGGCGTTGGGGGCGCGGGTCATGCCCGCGAGCAGGGCCGCCTCGCCGATCGTGAGCTGGTGCACTTCCTTGTGGAAGTAGATGCGCGCGGCCGCGCCCACGCCGCGGACGGCGAGCGCGCCGCGCTGACCGAGGTAGATCTCGTTCAGGTACGACTGCAGGATCTGCTCCTTCGGATACCGCCAGTCGACGAGCGCGGCGAGCCACGCCTCGCGAATCTTGCGACCGAACGTCCGCTGGGAGCCGAGAAGTCGGTTCTTGATGAGCTGCTGCGTGATGGTGCTGCCACCCTGCGCGACGCGGCCCGCGCGCAGGTTGACCCAGGCGGCGCGGAGCAGCCCGCGCAAATCGACGCCGCCGTGATCGAAGAAGCGATGGTCTTCCGCGGCGAGCACGGCGTTGATC
>JBKPPN010000489.1:0-10853 GCA_046733575.1 Candidatus Methylomirabilota bacterium
CGGTGCGAGCGCGCGGACGGGGCGAACTATGCGGGCGCGGACGTCCTGTACGCGATGCTTCCGCCGCGCGACGTCGTGGCGCGCGCGCCGGGGCTGCGCTGGGTGCAGCTGCACATGGCGGGCGTGAACGCGCTGGACGACCATCCGCTGTACACCGAGACCGCGATCCCGATCACCACGACGAGCGGGGTGCATGCGGCGACGATCGCGGAGTACGCAACGACGGTCCTCCTCGCGCTCGCGCATCGCGTGCCGCGGATGGTGGAGTGGAAGCAGAAGGGGGTGTGGCCGCCAGACGAGCAGCGGTGGCCGCTCTTCGTGCCGACCGAGATTCGCGGGGCGACGCTCGGGATCATCGGCTACGGCAGTATCGGGCGCGAGCTGGCCCGCATCGCCACGTCGGCGTTCGGCATGCGCGTGCTCGCCCTGAAGCGCGACCCCTCGCAGCGTCGCGACACCGGGTATGCGCTGCCCGGCACGGGCGATCCCGAGGGCGGGCTGCCCGAGGCATGGTTCTCGCCGCGTGAGCTGCCGCTCCTGCTGCAGCGCTCCGATGTCGTCGTGATGTGCGCGCCGCTCACGCGCGCGACGCGGCAGATGATCGGCGCGCGCGAGCTCGCGGCCATGAAGCCCTCGGCCTACTTCATCAACGTCGGGCGCGGGCCGACCGTCGACGAGGCCGCCCTCGCTGCCGCGGTGGCGGAGGGACGGATCGCCGGCGCGGCGGTGGATGTGTTCGCACAGGAGCCGCCCCCGCCGGATCATCCGCTGTACGGCGTGGACAACGTCATCGTGTCGCCGCACGTGTCGGGCTTTCTCGCGAGTTACGACGATCGCTGCGCCGAGCTGTTCGCGGAGAACCTGCGCCGCTTCCTGGCCGGCGAGCCGCTCGTGAACCTGGTCGACCGCGCCCAGGGCTACTGAAGACCGACCGTCGCCCGCCGCGCCTCGCTCGCGGCGCGCCAGCAGTACCACGCCGCCACGGACCGATAGGGCCTGAAGCGCTCGCCGAGCTCGCGCAGCGCCCTCGGCGTGGGACGCTCCGCGAGTCCGTAGGCGGCGCGATAGCCCTCGCGCACCCCGAAGTCGTCCACGGGCCACACGTCCGGGCGGCCGAGCGTGAAGATCAGCAGCATCTCGACGGTCCACCGTCCCACGCCGTGGATCTTCACCAGCCGTTCGATGAGCTCGTCGTCGGTGAGGCGCGCGCACGCCGCTCGCGTGGGCACCACGCCGGCGGCGGCGTGGCGCGCGATGTCCTTGATGGCCAGGACCTTCGCGCGCGAGAAGCCGGCGCCGCGCAGTGACGGCACGCGTGCCGCCAGGACGTCGTCGGGCGCGGGGAAGCGGCGGCCGGGGAAGAGCGCGACGAACCGACCGAGGATCGTCTCCGCGGCGCGCCCGTTCAGCTGCTGGTGGGCGATCGCGCGCGTGAGCGCCTCGTAGGGCGACCGCGCGAGCGGCGCGATCGCGCACGGCCCGTGGCGCTCGATGAGCCCGCGCATGACGGGATCCCGCGCGAGCACGCGACACGCCTCGTCGAGCCAGCCCGGCTCCGTTCGGACGGCCGCGCGCCGCGGCGGGCGGCGCGTGCCGTCGCGCTTCACACGCGGAAGCGCCACGTCTCGCCGTGTCGGACGATGCGACCCGCCGTCGGATGGTGGAAGTGCGTGCCGAGCACGCGGACGGGGCCGTCGGCGTAGCGCTCGCAGAACGCCCGGCGCGTCGCGCGGGCCTGCGGGAGGTCGCTGTCGAAGCCGCTGCACCAGTCGGGCTCGGCCACCTGCACGGGATGGTGCATGAGATCGCCCGTGATCACGGCGTCCGCGTCGCCGGAGCGCAGCCGCACGCTGACGTGGCCCGGTGTGTGACCCGGTGTGGGCTCGAGCCAGATCTCGTCGGACAGGCGGTGCGTCATGTCGACGAGGTCGGCGAGCCCCGCGTCGAGCACGGGCTGCACGCTGTCGGCCATGATGCGCTTGGTGTCCTCGCTGGTCTCCGTCGACCAGTGCTCCCACTCCGGACGCGCGAACAGATGACGCGCGCGCGGGAACGTCGGCACCCAGCGACCGCTGGCCAGACGTGTGTTCCAGCCCACGTGATCGACGTGCAGGTGCGTGCAGATGACGACGTCGACGGCGGCCGGCGCGACGCCGGCCGCGACGAGGTCGTCCAGGAACGTCGTGTGCATCATGTGGAAGGGCGCGCGGCCGCCGCGGTCCTTGTCGTTGCCGACGCAGGTGTCGACGAGCACGGTGAGATCCGGCGTGCGCACCACGAACGTGTGGATGCTCATCACGAAGCGGCCCTTGGCGTCCATGAAGTGCGGGGCGAGCCATTCGCGGTGACGCTCGACGGCGTCCGCCGTGGCGTCGGGCAAGAGCCACGTCGGCGGCGTGGGTCCCGCGCGCTCGATCACCGCGGAGACGCGTATGCGTCCCAGGGTCAGCGCGTCCATCGCGTCACTCTCCCGCCGCGTGCGCGCCCGCGAGACGACCGAACACGGCGCCCGACATCAGTCCCGACCCGCCGGGGTAGTTGGTGTGGAAGAGGCCGCCCACCATCTCGCCGCACGCGTACAGCCCGGGGATCGGATCCCACGTCGTGCTCATGACCTGCGCCTGGCGATTCACGCGCACGCCCCCGAACGTGAACGTGATGCCACCCGTGACCGGATACGCGACGAACGGCGGCGTATCGAGGCGCTGCGCCCAGTTCGACTTCGGCAGCCCCGGCAGCGGCGCGGCGAGGCTGTCGAGGATGGTGGGATCGAAGCGTCCGCTCTCCGGCGCGGCGGCGTTGTACGCGTCGAGGGTGGCCAGACACGTGGCGTGATCGACGGGCAGCGTGTCAACGAGCTCCTTGAGGGAGTCGGCCACGATCGGCGTGCCCGTCTTGTAGCGGCCCTCGAGGAGCGACGTGACCTTGGCGTCGAAGATCTGGTAGGCCACGCCGTGCGGTTGACCGAGGATGATGCCGCCCAGCTTGGCGTACGTGTAGAACTGGAAGCTCTCGCCCTCGTCGAAGAAGCGGCGCCCCGTGGTGTTGACGAGGACGCTGTACGGATACGAGAGGCGATTGGTCTTGTCCGTCAGCTTGCGATCGCCGTAGGGTGGCGCGTCGGCGTCGATCGGCGTGGAGTGGCAGCCCGTCCACTGACCGTGGGGCAGGGCGGAGATATCGATGGCCATCCGGAGACCGTCGCCGGTGTTGTAGCGCGTGCCGCGGACCTTGGCGTGGTCCCACGGACGGCCGAGGTACTGCGCGCGCCACTGCGGGTTGGCCTCGAAGCCGCCGCAGCCCAGCACGACGGCGCGAGCGCTGACCTCGCGGACGCCGTCCGCGTCGCGCACTGCGACGCCGGTCACGCGGCCGCGGCCGTCCTGCACGAGACGCAATGCCGCGCTCGAGTAGCGGATCTCGACGTCGCGCGACGCCGCGATGTCGAACCACATCTTCGAGAGCCCGACGCCCTCGTGACGCGCGCGCAGGATCGCGCCGGGCGACCACTTGACCTTGCCGTCCACCTTCACGCCGCTCAGGGACAGCGCGGCTTCCATCACGATGCCCTGGCGGACGAGCCAGGCCACCGTGTCGAAGGAGCGATCGATGAGGAGCGCGCTGAGCTCGGGATCCGTGCGCCCCTCCGTCACGCGCATCAGGTCGTCGCGGAACCGTTGGCGCGGGTACGGCTCGACGCTGGCGACGAAGCCCGGCACCTGGCGCTCGGCGTCCGGAGCGAGGGCGACCAGGTCCTCGGCGCGATCGAATGCGAAGCGGAAGAGGCCGCCGCTGTAGTGCGTGTTGCCGCCGCGGAGCTCCTCGGGCGCCTTCTCGAGCACGAGCACCCGCCGGGCGCCCTGCTCGCGCGCGGAGACCGCCGCGGACATCGCCGCATTGCCCGCGCCCACCACGATCACGTCGTAGTCCGCCATCACGCTCTCCTCGTCGTCGAGTGCGGGAGCACGCGCGGGACGCGCGCGGGCGCCGCGGCGCTCATCGTATCAAGTCCGCGCTGCGCTATGATCGCCGGCGACTCTCTCGATCGAGGAGGAGACCATGGGAGCGCGCAGCGAGAACCTGGCGAAGCAGTTCGAGGCCAAGGCGGCCGAGGCCACCGGCGTGATGGAGAAGCTCTCGGACGCCGACTGGAAGAAGGTGACGTCGGCGGAGAAGTGGCCCGTCGGCGTGACCGCGCACCACATCGCGGTCTCGCACGAGCTGCTCGGCGGGCTCGTCAAGAGCGTGGCGAGCGGGCAGGCGGGGCCCCCGATCAAGATGGACGACATCCACGCCCTGAACGCCAAGCACGCGCAGGACGCGGCCAGCTGCACGAAGAGCGAGACCCTCGCCCTGCACAGGAAGGGCGTCGCCGCGGCTGCCGCGATCGTGCGCGGCCTGAACGACGCCGACCTCGACAAGAACGCGACGGTCCTCGTCGGCATGCCGCCCATGACGGCGGAGCAGTTGACGAGCGGTCTGCTCGTCGGTCACATCCAGGAGCACCTCGGCAGCATCCGCGCGACCGTCGGCAGCTGATCGAACCCGTGCATCGAGGCCAGGGCGCGGACGCGTCCTGGCCTCGTGTCGGCGGCACGTCTCTTGCCTCTCGTCACGGCATGACACACGCCGGATCCGACATCAAAGCGCTCGCGATCAAGTTCGGCCGGATCCTGGGACGTGTGTGGCTGTTCCTCTCCCGCCGTCGTGTCCGGCCGGATGACGTGCGCCGCGCGTCCGACGCGCTGAACCGGTTGCGGCGTCGCTATGTCTTCGGCGGCGTCAGCCGCGAGGTGTACGAGGCGCAGATGACCGCGATCCGGCGTCTCAAGCCGTGGCAGCGTCGCGCGCGAAGCAAGACGAAGGTGACGTAGAGCGCCGGCTACCGGTTCGGCCCGCGCCCCATCGGGTACGGCTGCCAGCGCACGAGAGTGGTGTGCGGCAGCACGCCCGGATTCACCGCCGAGCGCGGCCACTTGCCCTGCAGCACCGTGGCGATCTCCCGTCCCAGCCGACGTCGTGTCTCGGGCGCCATCCGCGCCGTGGCCGACGCGATGTGCGGCGTGACGAGCACGTTGTCCATCTTGAGCAACGGATTCTTCACATCGACCGGTTCCTGCTCGAAGACGTCCAGCGCCGCGCCCGCGATGTCGCCCCGCTCGAGCGCTTCCACGAGGGCCGCCTCGTCCACGCACGGTCCCCGCCCGTTGTTGATGAAGATCGCCGTCCGCTTCATCGCCCGGAACTCGCGCGCGCCCATCATGTGCCGCGTCTCGCTGTTCAGCGGCGCGTGGAGCGACACGAAGTCGGAGCGCCCGAGCAGCTCGGTCAGGCTGGTGACCGGTTCTACCCCGACCGCCGTCATCTCGAGCTCGGCCACGTACGGATCGTACGCGATCACGCGCAGCCCGAAGGCGGGACAGCGACGCGCCACCGCCTTGGCGACGTTACCGAACGAGATCAGCCCGATCGTCTGCCCGTACAGACGCGGGATGTCCCTGAAGTACGGCCGTCCCTCCGTCCAGCGTCCCTCCACGGTGAGCTGGTGCATCAGGCGGAGCCGGCGGTGCGCGGCGAGGAACATCGCCATCGTGTGATCCGCCACCTCGTCGATGAAGACGTCGGGCACGTTCGTCACCACGATGCCGGCTTCCGTCGCCGCGTCGACGTCGACGGTGTCCGCGCCCACACTGCCCAGACCGATCACCTTGCAGCGCTGCAGGCCGCGGATGATAGTGGCGGTGATCCGGCGGTTGCGCGCGATGAGCGCGTCCGCGTCGCGCGCGGCGTCGATGAACTCTTGCTCCGACTTCGCGTCCACCTCGACGATCTCCGCACCGATCGGATCGAGCGCCTCACGCTCCATCGCGTACGCCCCATCCGCGAGGTCGTACGTGATCGCTCCACCCGGCTTCTGCACCACCACCTTGTACGTCTGCTTGCCTGCCGTCATGCGGGCGTCTCCTTGATGGGATCGTTCACCGCGTCGTCACGTCCGCGCGGCCGTCGTCTTGCGGGCCGCGGTGGCGGGGACGGGGAACTCGTCGGGATCGATGGGGATCTCGATGACGGCGGGCTTGCCGCAGCCGAAGGCGGCCTTGACGGCGTCGCCGACCTGATCCGGATGGTCGACGTAGTAGCCCGCGGCGCCGAAGAGCTTCGCGTACGCGTCGTAGCGCGGGTTGCCGATGTCGCAGCCGATGTAGCGGCCGGCGTAGAAGTGCTTCTGGTACGCCTTCTCGGAGCCCCAGCAGTTGTTGTTCATCACGAGCGTCACCACGTTGATGCCGTGACGCACCGCCGTCTCCATCTCCTGCGCGTTCATCAGGAAGCCGCCGTCGCCATGGATTGCGAGCACCGGCGCGTCCGGCCGACCGAGCTTGGCGCCGAGCGCTTCGGGAAACGCGAAGCCGAGACCGCCCAGATCGAGGGGCGTGAGGAAGCTCCGCGGCCGCGCGAAGACGAGGCGATCGTAGCCGTAGGCCGGCGCGGCGCCGGCGTCGAGCGCGACGATGGTGTCGCCGGGCAGCGCGTTCCGCAGCTCGGCGTACACGCGCTGAGGCTTCATCGGCGAGGCGTCGAGCGTCGCCTCCCGCGCGAGTCTGGCGCGTCGCGCCTCGCGGAACGCGTCGACCTCCGTGCGCCACGCGGTCCGGTCGACCGCGGCGCCGTCGCGCCCCATCGCGTCGAGCAGGGCCGCGGTCGCTTCGCCCGCGTCGGCCTGGATGCCCAACGACACCGGGTAGTACCGACCGATGTCGCGCGCATCGATGTCGATCTGGACGATCGGCGTGCCGGCCGTGATCGATCGGTGGTCGAAGTGGCTCGTGAACTGGCCCAGCCGCGACCCGATGACGAGCAGCAGGTCGGCGCGGCGGCACGCGGCGGACGCCTCCGGCGACCCCGCGCGTCCGAGCGGCCCGACGTAGAGCGGATGCGTGTTCGGCACGACGTCGTTCCGCCCGTACGCGGTGACGATCGGCAGCCCGTGACGCTCCGCGAGGCGGACGACGAGGTCGTTGGCGCCGGCCCAGTTCACCCCGCCGCCCAGGAGCAGGAGCGGACGCTCGGCGCGTCGCACGAGGGCGGCGGCGGCGCGGATCGCGTCGGGGTGCGGCGTGTGCGCGTGCGCCGCGCGATACGCGTCGGTGGGGCCGGCGACCACGTCGATGGTCTGGTCGTTGAGGACGTCGCGCGGGATCTCGACGTAGACGGGGCCGCGTCGGCCGCTCATCGCGATGCGGAGCGCGGTCCGGAGCTCCTCGACGACCCGATCGGGTCGCGTGACGTGCGTGGCGTACTTCGTGACGGGGCGGAACATCGAGAGCAGGTCATAGTCTTGGAACCCGTCGCGACGGTAGTGCTCGAGGGCGACGCCGCCCGCCAGCATGAGCACGGGCGAGTGCGCCACGTACGCCGCCGCGGCGCCGGTGAGCAGGTTCGTCGCGCCGGGCCCGCTCGTCACGAGGCAGACGCCGGGCCGTCCGGTGACGCGCGCCAGGCCGTCCGCCATGAAGGCGCCGGCCTGCTCGTGGCGGACGTTGACGTACTCCACGGCTGGATCGTCGTAGAGCGCGTCCAGCACGTCGAGGAACGTCGACCCCACGATCCCGAAGATGTACTGCACCTGCTCCGCCTTCAGGAGCTCGATCACCGCGCGTCCGGCGCTCATCTCGGCCATGGGTGCCCTGCCTCCACCGCGTGCTATCCTTCGCGAAAGCGCGCCGCGATTCAAGCCGGGAGGTCCCATGTCGGTCCGCGGATCCGAGCCCCTCACCCTCGACGACCGATACCTGCGCGAGAAGGGGATCGTCTACCTCACCGGCATCCACGCCCTCGTCCGCATCCTGCTGGACCAGCGCCGTCGCGATCAGCGTGCGGGCCTCCGCATCGGCAGCTTCGTGAGCGGTTATCCCGGCTCGCCGCTCGGCACGTATGACATGGCGGTGCAGCGGCTCGGGACGCTGCGCGAGGAGTACGGCATCGTCCACGTCCCGGCCGCCAACGAGGAGCTGGCGGCGTCCGCGATCTCGGGAACGCAGATGCTCGATCGCTATCCGCACGCCCGCTTCGACGGCGTCACCGCGTTCTGGTACGGCAAGGGCCCCGGTGTCGACCGCAGCGGCGACGCGCTCAAGCACGGCAACTTCGCCGGCACGAGCCGGCACGGCGCCGTCGTCGTCCTGGCCGGCGAGGACCACGAGTCGAAGAGCAGCACGATGCCGTTCCAGGACGACTACGCGTTCATGTCCGCCGGCATCCCCATCCTCTATCCGACCTCGGTGGCCGAGTTCCTCGAGCTCGGGCTGCACGCGGTGGCCCTCTCGCGGTTCAGCGGATGCTGGGTCGCGATGAAGCTCGTGGGCGCGCTGTGCGATGGCGGCGAGACGGTGGAGGTCAGCCCGGAGTCGCCGACGATCGTGCTGCCCGACGTGACCGTCGGCGGCCGACCCTTCGAGAAGAAGACGGACTTCACCTTCTTTCCGGGCAAGAACCTGGAGCAAGAGCGCCATCTCTACCAGGAGCGCCACGTGGCCGTGCGCGCGTACGCGCGGGCCAACGGGCTGGACCGCATCGAGGTCAGGACGTCGCGCGACCGCGTGGGCATCGTCACCGCGGGCAAGAGCCACGCCGACACCCGGCAGGCGCTCCTCGACATGGCGCTCGACGACGAGGCGCTGCGACGCGCCGGCGTGCGTCTGCTCCGCATGGGGCTCATCTATCCCATCGACGAGACCATCGTCCGCGAGTTCGCCGATGGTCTCGACGAGATCCTGGTGATCGAGGAGAAGCGCGACTTCCTGGAGGCGCAGGTGAAGGCCGCGCTGAGCGGCGTGGGACGACCGCTGCGCGTGCTCGGCAAGTACGACGTCGACGGCGCTCCGCTCTTCCCGCTCCACGGCGGCATGGATTCCGACGTCATCACGCGGAAGCTCGGCCCGCGCCTGCTCGCCTTGCTCGGTCCCACGCCGGGGATCACGCGGCGGCTCGCCGAGCTCGACGTCGTGGCGGCGCGCACGTACACGACGCACCCGGGACGGACGCCCAACTACTGCTCGGGCTGCCCGCACAACACGTCGACGGTGCTGCTGGAGGGCCAGCTCGCGTGGGGCAGTCCCGGCTGCCATTCCTTCGCGTCGATCATCGAGCAGCCGCGCCACATCGAGTCGATGACCCAGTACGGCGGCGAGGGCCTGCCGTGGATCGGGCTCGCGCCGTTCACCGATCGTCCGCACATCATCCAGAACGTGGGCGACGGCTCGCTGTTCCACTCGAGCTATCTCAACATCCGCTTCTGCGTGGCGGCGGGCGCCCACATCACGTTCAAGCTGCTCTACAACGGCGCCATCGCCAACACCGGCGCGCAGGAGCTCATCGGCGCCAAGTCGATTCCCGCCCTCACGCGCCTGCTGACCGACGAGGGCGTGACGCGCGTCGCGGTCGTCACCAAGGACCCGCGTCGCTATCGCGGCGAGACGATCGGCCGAGCCGGACGGATCCACCCCGTGAGCGACTACGCGCAGGTG
The DNA here is from genome assembly GCA_046733575.1 of Candidatus Methylomirabilota bacterium. GTDB lineage: Bacteria > Methylomirabilota > Methylomirabilia > Rokubacteriales > CSP1-6 > JBKPPN01. The sequence goes on from JBKPPN010000489.1 coordinate 9,528, forward strand.
CTGCGCGAGCTCGAGGGAACGCCGGGCGTGACGGTGCTGATCTACGACGAGAGCTGCGCCAACGAGCGACGGCGCAAGCAGAAGCGCGGCACCGCGCCCCTGCCCACGCGCTTCGTGGTGATCAACGAGGAGGTGTGCGAGAACTGCGGCCACTGCGGCGAGGTCACCAACTGCATGTCGCTGCAGAAGGTCGACACCGAGTTCGGCGCCAAGACCCGCATCCACGCCTCGTCCTGCAACCAGGATTTGAGCTGCCTCAAGGGCGACTGCCCGTCGTTCGTCACCGTCGACGTGAAGCCCGGCACCGCGTACGCGAAGCCGTCGACACCCGCCCTCGACGCCGACGCCGTGCCCGGGCCCGTCACCACGCCGCGGCTCGATCGCCCGTACCACATCTACATCCCCGGCGTCGGCGGCACCGGCGTCATCACCGTCAACGCGCTCCTGTGCTACGCCGCGCTCCTCGACGGCCAGCGGGTGCTCTCGTACGACCAGACGGGCGCGGCGCAGAAGTGGGGGCCGGTGCTGTCGAGCCTGGTCATCTCGCCGCACGGTGAGCTCGTGGCCGCCAACAAGGTCGGGGCGGGGAAGGCGGACCTCTACCTCGCCCTCGACCCGCTCGCCAGCGCGACGCCCGTCAACCTCGATCGCTGCGACCCCGCGCGCACCGCCGCGCTCGGCGTCTCGAGCCTCATGCCGACGGGCGAGATGATCCGGAACTCGTCGCTGCTGGTGTCGATCGATCCCGTGCGTCAGAGCATCGCCCGCTACACGCGTCCCGACGCCACGCACTTCGTGGACGCGCGTCGGGTGGCCGAGGGGCTGTTCGGCGATCACATGGCGACGAACCTGTTCGCGGTCGGCGTCGCGTACCAGCTGGGACTCTTGCCGCTCCAGGCCGACAGCATCGAGGGCGCAATCCGGCTCAACGCCGTGCAGGTCGAGGCCAACATCCAGGCCTTCCGCTACGGACGGCTGTACGCGCACGAGCCGGCACGCGTCGACGCGATGCTGCCGCCCCTCCGTCGCAGCGCCGAGGACGAGCTGGCGCGCGCCCTCGCGCCGCTCACCGCCTCCCAGCGACGAGAGCACGAGGCGCTCCTCGCGCGGTGCGGCGAGCTCGACGCGGAGTCGCGACGGCTCGTCGCCATCCGTGTCGCGGAGCTCATCGACTACCAGGACGCACGGCGCGCGCGACGCTACGTCGACTTCGTCCGAGCGGCGGCGGCCCGCGAGACGGTGGTGACGGGACGGGCCGGCGCGGTGACGCAGGCGGTCGCGCGCTACCACTACAAGCTGCTCGCCTACAAGGACGAGTACGAGGTG
>JBKPPN010000490.1:0-3007 GCA_046733575.1 Candidatus Methylomirabilota bacterium
GGCTCGGAGATGTGTATAAGAGACAGCGTTCACCCCGCGCGTCACGAGCGTCTGGAACGCCTGCACGATCTCGCACGCGATCGGAACGGGATCCAGACAGTCGTGCGGCGCCGAGGCGTGACCGCCCTGCCCGCGCACCACGACCTGGATCGTGTCGCCCGACGCCATGGCCGGACCGCGTCGCGTGGAGATCACGCCCGCCGCGTGGCGGTGGGCCACGTGCAGCGCGAAGGCGCCCGTCGGCGGCGCGGCGCCGTCCAGCAGACCCTCCTCGATCATCACGCGCGCGCCGTGATAGCCCTCCTCGCCGGGCTGGAACATGAACAGCACGTCGCCGACGAGACTCGCGCGGCGCCGCGCGAGCACGCGGGCGGCGCCGACCAGCATCGCGGTGTGCGCGTCGTGACCGCACGCGTGCATCGCGCCCTCGACCTCCGATGCGAAGGGCAAGCCCGTGTCCTCCCGCATCGGGAGCGCGTCCATGTCGGCGCGAAGCAGGATGGTCGAGCCGGGCTTCGCACCTTTGAGTCGTGCCGTGAGGGACGTGGTCGCACGGCCGGTCGTGATGTCGAGCCCCAGCCCGTCGAGCGCCTCGCGCACCGCGGCCTGCGTGCGGGGGAGGACCAGGCCGATCTCGGGATGCCGGTGAATCGTGCGTCGCAGCGCGATCGCGCCGTCGAGCTCGGCGCGTGCTTCCTCGAGGATCTCGGCGGGTTTCATGGCAGGATTATAGTCGCTCGCGAAGGAGGCCCCGACCATGGTCAGCCGCCGCGTCGTGCGTTCCTACCAGACCCGCTACAGCCTGGGCGCCAACAAGGCGACCATCAACGACCTCACCGACGCCATCGACGTCCACGCGCACGCGCGCGGCTCCGACGAGGAAGAGCCGCTCCACGCCGCCCAGGAAGCCACGCGCGCGAAGATGGGGGCGATCCTCTTCAAGAGCATCTCGCCCGGACGGCCGTGGGAAGTCGCGCGCCGGGTCCAGGACGACGTCGATCGCTGGGCCGAGCGGCAGGGCCTGCGATCCGTGAAGTGCCTGCCCGCGTGGGTCGTGGGTATTCCGCTCAAGCCCTTCGACTTCGCGGAGATCAAGGCGGCCGTCGAGGCCGGCGTCCTCGGCATGTGGTTCCCACCCGTCACGTCGGCGTGGAGCATCTACCGGCTGGGCGGACGCGGGAGCTGGTTCGATCCCACGCGGCGTCACGACGATCCCGTGCCGCCCCAGGCGTGGGACGCCGCGCTCGCCACCGGCCTCTACATGCTGGACGAACACGGCCGACTCCGTCCCGAGATCCGCGACACGGTGCGGCTCTGCCACGACCACGGCGTCACGCTCTCGTTCGGTCACGCCTCACCCCAGGAGATGGACGCCCTCGCCGACGAGATCGCGGCCATCGGCTTCCGCCGCGCCTTCATCGATCATCCGTTCAGTGAGGTCTTCGAGCTCGACGTCGCCGCCATGAAGCGCTGGGCCGCGGCCGGCGTGCGCTTCGCGCTGACGTGGGACGAGCTCTCGCCCCTGCTCGGCGTCGATCCCCAGGACATGGTCGCGGCCATTCGCGCTGTCGGTCCCGAGTTCTTCATGCTGTCGAGCGACGCCGGCATCCCCCTCCTGCCCGACACCGTGGAGGCCTACCGCCTCCTCGCCGCCACCCTGCGTGGCTACGGCATGACCGAGCCCGAGATGCGTCAGCTCATGCACGGCAGCGCCAAGGAGATCGTGAACATCCCGGCCTGAAAACCGGGGTATCATGCGCGGCACCTGATCGGCACTGATCGCTCCGTCGGTTTCCTTCGTCACGCGCGACACGGGAAGGAGAACCAGGATGCGCCACTTCCTCGACCGTCGTCAGTTCGTGGCCCGCATGACGTGGGGAGGCGTGGGCGCGGCCACCCTCGGGACGGGTCGACGCGCATTCGCCGACGGAAAGTATCCGGACTGGATTCCCGCCAGCACGAAGGCGCCCAGGCGCGGCGGCAGCCTGACCAAGGCTGCCATCTGGGATCCGCCGGTGATCGATCCACGTCTCACGCAGTCGGTCGGCACGTACCAGTTCGCCTCGCTGGTGGGCAGCCGGATCCTGCGCTATCCGTTTCCCGACGAGGCGAGCGGCCCCGGCGATCTCACGCTGAAGGGCGACCTGGCGGAGTCGTGGGAGTCCAGCGCCGATCAGCGGGTGTGGACGTTCAAGCTCCGCAAGGGCGTGAAGTGGCACAACGTGCCGCCGCTCAACGGGCGAGAGTTCACCTCGGCGGACGTCAAGTACTGCTTCGAGCAGTACGCCAAGGAAGGCGTGCAGTCCTTCACGTTCCAGGAGATCGAGGGGACGGAGACGCCCGACAAGCACACGGTGCGCGTGCATCTCAAGAATCCCAACGTCTTCTTCGCCCACAATCTCGCCGAACCGATCACGATCATGTTCCCGCGCGAGGTCCTGGAAGAGGACGGCGACCTCAAGAAGCGGATGATCGGCACGGGCCCGTTCATCCTCAAAGAGCACACGCGCAAGGTGCGCATCGTCCTCGCGCGCAACCCCGACTACTTCGAGAGCGGCCGTCCGTACATCGACGAGTACACGCTGCTCTCCACGCCCGATGCGGCCACGCGCATGGCGGCGTTCCGCGCCGGCCAGAACGACGTCCTGTGGCTGGCCAGCCCGTCCGAGGTGGACACGGTCAAGAAGACGATCCCGAACGCGCAGGTGCACGCGTTCCACAACACGCTCGCGCCATGGGGCCTGGCCCTCGCCCAGGATCGGGCGCCCTACAACGACGTGCGCGTGCGGCGCGCGATCTCGATGGCCATCGACCGACAGAAGCAGGTGGACACGCTCTTCGAGGGCCACGGCATCTGCGGCTGGGGGGTGCCCTACATCTACTATCAGGACAAGCAGCCCACCCTCGCCCAGCAGGGTCCGTGGGTGCAGTACAAGCCGGCCGAGGCCAGGAAGCTGCTCGCCGAGGCGGGGCACCCCAACGGCTTCGAGACCACGCTGTTCTACTA
>JBKPPN010000491.1:0-5183 GCA_046733575.1 Candidatus Methylomirabilota bacterium
TAGAGGACGGCCAGGCGGCGGCGCTCGCGCTCGCGCGGCGTCACACGGGGCGCGGGAGCGCCTTTCCTAGTCGCCATGCAGCGTCATGGACCTGGTGCGCTTCGGCACGTCGGCTCCCCGATGTCGGCGGATTTTCCACACGGGTTCACGTCCGTCCAGAGAAAACATCGAACAGTTCAAGCGTTTTCCTCACGGCGCGCGCGACGCGCCGCCGCGACGGGGTGCCGAAAAAATTTCCACGACAGCTTTACGTGGCTGCGAGTCTCCGCCGAAGTGTCGGGAATTGCGGAGGGGTCGCGGCCGCGACGCCGTCCGCCAGAGAGGCACCGCTCTTGCTGATCCTGCTGCGCGGCGGCCAAAAAGCAGCAGGGGGTCACGGATGCCGACCCGCAACATCGATACCTTGTTCCTCTCCCCCGAAGCACGCGCCCTGCTGCAGCAGCGGCAGGACGTCTTCAGGGCGAAGTTTGGCCGCGACCCGCATCCCATGGATCCGCTGCTCTTCGATCCGGATGCGGACGAGCCGACGCCGCTCGACGAGCATCGCGTGAAGGCCGCGATGGTCGAGGCGATGGGCAGCGCGGGCTTCGACCCGGCCGCGATCTACGCGTTCCAGAAGACCGATCTCATCGCGACCATGCAGGACGCCGGCGACCTGGAAGGCGACGACCTCGCCGCGTGGCGAGCTGCCATGTACGAGTACCGCGTCCTCCTCAATCCGAACTGACTCACACGGGGGGCGCGACACTCCCCGGACCCAGGGCCTCGGAGACGGCACGGCATCCGCCGTGCCGCACCTCGGGATATGGGCGCATCCTCTCCGTCCGTTACGTCGAGCATCGCTCACTGGCGTTTCGCCTCGTAGCGCTTCAGCTTGTACTGGAGACTCCGGAGACTCAGGCCGAGGAAGCGGGCCGTGCGGGTGCGGTTTCCGCTGAAGCGCTTGAGCGTCTCGAGGATGTACCACTCCTCGAGCTCCTTCAGGCTGCCCCCGAAGTAGGGCTGCATCGGCGCTGACGTCGTCGACGACGCCGGCGCGGGATCGCCGACGCGCGCGCCGTCGTCGAAGAAGCCGCGCAGGTGCTCCATCGCCAGCGTGGCGCCCTGCGAGAAGATCACGCCGTGCTCGATGCAGTTCTCGAGCTGCCGCACGTTGCCGGGCCACGCGTGGTGCAGCAGGAAATCGTGCGCGGCGGGGCTCACGTGCCGCACCTGCCGACCGTAGTGCTCGGCGAACGTCTGCAGGAAGTGCGCGACGAGGACGGGGATGTCGTCGCGACGCTGGCGCAGCGGCGGCACGACGATGTGGATGACCGCGATCCGATAGTAGAGGTCGGAGCGGAATCGTCCCGTCGCCGCTTCGTGACGCAGATCGCGGTTCGTCGCGGTGATGAAGCGGGCGTCGACCTGTCGTGACTGTGCACCGCCCACCGGAGTGAACTCGCGGAACTGCAGCACACGGAGCAGCTTGGCCTGGAGGGAAAGACTGAGTTCTCCGATCTCGTCGATGAAGAGCGTGCCGCCATCGGCGAGCGCGAACACGCCCTCCTGCGTGTCGACCGCGCCCGTGAACGCGCCGCGCACGTGTCCGAAGAGCTGACTCTCCATCAGTCCGTCGGGGATCGCGGTGCAGTCCAGGGTGATCAGCGGATGCCCGCTGCGCGGGCCGCCGTGATGAATGGCGCGGGCAATCAGCTCCTTGCCCGTTCCGTTCTCGCCGTAGATGTAGACGTTGGCGTCGGTCTGTGCCGCTCGTTCCGCGGCGTCCAGGACGACGCGCATGGCGTCGGAGACTCCGATGAGATGCCCGAACGCGGAGCCGCGCAGCCTACCGTCGAGCATGCATGCGCATCGTGCACATCCGTGTCGGAGCGGCGCGGCGTACGAACATTTGCGCTACTCGGAGCAACCGCAGTACCACATCTGCGTACCAGCACTTCCCTTCAACGATGGTTACTTACGCGTATTTGTAATCCTCGGCTCGTGCGCCAGAATGACACCGAGTGTCTCCCGGGCGGACGCGCGCAACGCCTGGCATCGGTGCAGACGGCTGCTACGAGCAGACCGGCTGCGGCTCCATCGTGTCGCGGATGGCTCGGGCGAGGTCTTCGCGGCGGTACGGCTTCAAGAGCACGGCGGCATCGTCCGGCATGAGTGCGCTGGCGGTGTACCCCGACGTGTACAGCGTGCGGAGCGACGGCCGGCGCTCCCGCGCGATCGCAGCGAGCTCGTGCCCGCTCATCCCGCCCGGCAGGACGACGTCGGTGTACAGGACGTCGGGCGTCGCGCCGCCGTCCAGGATCGCGAGCGCCTCGTGCGCGGTGGCGGCCTCCAGCACGCGGTAGCCGAGCTCGCGCAGGACCGCGACGACGAACTCGCGGACGTGAGCGTCGTCCTCGACCACGAGCACGGTCTCGCTTCCACCCGGCATGACGTCGCTGCTCGGCGGCGGAGCGTCGAGCGCAGCGGCGGGCAGATCGCGGGAGCACGGCAAGTACAGCGTCACCGTGCTGCCCTGGCCGGGCGCGCTCTCGATGACGACGTCGCCGCCGGATTGCTTGGCGAAGCCGTACACCATGCTCAGGCCGAGCCCACTCCCCTTGCCCGTCTCCTTCGTGGTGAAGAACGGCTCGAAGGCGCGCGCGCGGACCTCGGCCGTCATGCCGACGCCGGTGTCGCTCAACGACACCGCGATGAAGTCGCCCGCCGGCCGCTCGTCGGCCGCCTCCGGGTCCGGCGCCAGTTGCGCGCGTGACACCGTGATCACCAGCGAGCCGCCGTTCGGCATCGCGTCCCGCGCGTTCAACGCGAGGTTGAGGAGCGCGTTCTCCACCTGTCCGGGATCCGCGAGGGCGAGCAGATGCGTGTCGGACGCGTGCACGGCGAGCTCGACGGTCTCGCCCAGCGTGCGACGGAGCAGGGCGGTCATGCCGACCGCGAGTCGGCCGACGTCGATGGGGCGCGGCGCGAGCGGCTGACGACGACCGAACGCGAGCAGGCGATGCGTCAGCTCGGCGCCGCGGTGCGCGGCGGCCGCGGCACGAGCGGCGAGGCGATCGAGCTCGGGATGCGCGTCCGCGGTGTGGATGCGCAGCCGCTCGAGGCTACCCAGCACGACCGTGAGCAGGTTGTTGAAGTCGTGCGCGACGCCGCCCGTGAGCTGCCCCACCGCTTCCATCTTCTGCGCCTGCCGGAGCGCGTCCTCGGCCCGCGACAGCTCGCGCGTGCGCGTGTCGACCGCCTGCGCCAGCTCGGCGTTCTGCGCGCGGATGGTGGCCTCGAGGCGCGCGCCGTGGAGCGCCTGCGCGGTCTGGAACAGGACGAGCGAGAGCAGGTTGAGCCCCGCCTCGCCCACGTCGATGGCGTCGCCGCGCAGGACGCCCGCGAACATCCCGACCGTGCGCGCGCCCGCCACCAGCGGGTGCAGCACGAGCGCGTGTCCGGGGCGGCGGGCCCGCATGGTGACGGCGCGGTTGTGACGGCGGGCGAGGGCGAACATGCCGTCCGCCACGTGGTCGTCCACCTCATGCTGCATCGGCTCCCGCTCCGTGTCGGGATCGCAGTACGTGAGGACGAAATCGCCATCGTCCTCGTCGACGGTGAAGAAGGCCACGGTGTGAAACGGCAGCAGGCGACGCAGGTGCGTGCCGGCCGCTTCCACCACGGCCTGCTCGGGCGCGCCTTCGCTCCGTCGCCCCGACTGGACGTGGCCGAAGGCGACGACGAGATCGAGGGCGTCGAGCGTCCACTGGGTGAGCCGCTCGAGATCCTGGCGCGTCGTGGCCATCAGGCTGCCTCGCGCACGAGCGCGCACGCGCCATCGAGTTGCCGGCGCGTCTGCTCGACGATCGAGGCGAGCGCGCTCACGGGCAGCTCCAGGAGGTTCCACGCCGAGGGATCGAGGGGCGGCACGAGACGCTCCCCGCTGGTCCCCGCCCCGACCGTGTGGGCCACGATGTCGGCCAGATGAATGGTCGCGCTCTCCACCGGCGAGCGGTGATCGGCGGACGGCCGGTGATGAAACGCGACGGCGTCCTCGAGCCGTTCGGGAAGGTTCCAGGCCTGCAAGAGAGCGCCGCCGACGTCGGCGTGGTCGAAGCCCAGCCTCTCCTGCTCGATCTCGGTGAGGAACTCGTCGCTGCGCTCGGCGCGGAGGATCTCGCGGGCGAGATCGGGCACGGCGCGATAGATCAGCAGACGCCCGACGTCGTGGAGCACGCCCGCGACGAAGAGGCGCTCGACGTTGTTGTCGCCGCGCCGCATGCCGATCACGCGCGCCGCGACGCCCGTGGCGACGCCGTGCAGCCAGAGCGCGTTCATGTCGACGTAGCCGGCCGGGATCCCCTCGAACATCCGCAGCACCGACGTGGCCAGAGCCAGCTCGCTGATCTGCCGTGTTCCCACGAGGACGACCGCCCGCGAGACCGTGTCCACCCGAGCGCCGAATCCGTAGAACGGGCTGTTGACGAGACGCAGGAGCCGCGCCGCGAGGCCGGCGTCCTCGCCGATGATGTCGGCGATCGCGGTGGCGCTGGAGCGCGGGTTGGCGAGGGTCGCGCTGAGGCGGGCGTAGACCGCGGGGAGCGAGACGAGCGGTCGGGCGTCGGCGACGAGGGACTTCGGGCTAACCGCCATGCCGGCCGTTCGAGGTCTCCGAGGCGGCGCCGTCGGCCGACGGCAACGAGGCGACGTAGTGCTCGACGAGGCGGCGGCGCGTGAGCTCCATCAGCTCGCGCACGGCGGGATGCTCGACATTCGAACGGCGGAACAGCGCGGTCACCGCGGAGCCGATCGACTCCACCGCGGCGGGCTCGAGCCGCGACATCACGTCCTCGGTCACGTCGTCGGACGTCACACCCCGGATGTCGGCCTGCTCGATGCCCCACTTGCGCATGACCCGCAGGTGTTGCGCGGTGAGCGCGGTGCCGGTGGGCAGCAGCAGCCGTCCCTGGTCGGTGATGACATCGGCATCCAGCACCATGTCGGGCGCGAGCTCGGCGAAGCGCACGATTCCCATGGCGCGGTATATCGGCACCGACGGCGACGAAGCCGAGGCCGGGCGACGCGCGCGCGCCGGACGGCCGGCGCGTCGTGACGACGCTCAGGCGGACATGGGCCGTTCCAGCTCCTCGTGCTTCAGCACTTCCTGGACGAGGTCCCAAAACTCGCGCGCGGTATCGGGG
>JBKPPN010000492.1:0-19768 GCA_046733575.1 Candidatus Methylomirabilota bacterium
GGCGTCCTGTTCTTCCTCGCCGTGTCGGCACTCGAGATCGTGGGGCTGTTCATGGGCGGATGGGGCTCGAACAACAAGTACGCGCTGCTGAGCGCGATGCGCGCGGTGAATCAGATCATCTCCTACGACCTGCCGTTCATCTTCGTGGCCCTCGTCCCCGTGGTCCTCACCGGGTCCATGCGGATGTCCGACATCGTCGTGGCACAGCAGGGACTGTGGTTCGTCCTGTACCCGGTCCTCGGGCAGCTCGCCTTCATCGCGTACCTGGTCGCGACGCTGGCGGCGGAGAACCGGGTGCCCTTCGACATCCTCGAGGCGGAGTCCGAGCTGGTCGCCGGCTTCCGCGTCGAGTACAGCGGGATGAAGTTCGCGCTCATCCAGCTCGCCGAGTACGCCCACATGCTGGCGACGTCGTTCCTCGGCGCCTTGCTGTTCCTGGGCGGGTGGCTCGGTCCCGGGCCCGCCGCGCTCGGGCCCGTGTGGTTCCTGCTCAAGGCGCTCCTCGTGTTCCTGCTCGTGACGTGGGTGCGGTGGAGCTTCGTGCGGATCCGCGTGGACCAGATCCTCGCCGTCTCGTGGAAGCTGCTCCTCCCGGCGAGCGTCCTCCTCCTGTTCGCGACGGCGTTCGTCGTCGCGCTGCGAGGGACCAGTGGCGGTTAACGGAACCACCGCGCCGGGCTTCTGGGCCGAGCTCGGGCAGCTCAGCCGCGCCGTCGTGCGCGCGATGGGCGTGACGCTGAAGAACCTCGGGCGAAAGCCGGTCACGCAGATGTACCCCGACGACCCGCGGCCCTATCCCGAGCGGTTCCGCGGCATCCTCGCCCTGACGTACGACAGGGAGACGGGCGAGGAGAACTGCATCGGCTGCCGGCTCTGCGAGTACGTGTGTCCGCCGCAGGTCATCAAGGTCGAGATGCTGAAGGGCGAGAAGCGCAACTACGCCAAGACCTTCACCCTCGAGCTCTACGCCTGTGAGTTCTGCGAGATGTGCGTGCAGGTCTGCCCCACGGACGCCATCATCCAGATGCGGTCGTTCGATCTCGCCACCGCGGATCGCCGGGAGCTGCTTCTCGACAAGGACCGCCTGCACGCCATCGGCCTGCAGTTCTCGCCGTCGTGGGCGACGGGCAACAAGCTGCGCGACATGCAGGCGCCACCCAAGCCGGCGCGAGCGCCCAAGGGAGAGACGAAGGAGTCCACCGAGTGACCGTCGAGACCGTGGGGTTCTACGGAGTGGCGGTCGTGCTGCTCGGGTCGAGCCTCGCCGTCGTCCTGGCGCCGAACCTCTTCCACGCCGTCCTCTTTCTCGCCCTCGCCCTCGTCGCGACGGGCGGCGTGTTCCTGCTGCTGCAGTCGCCGTTCCTGTTCGGGGTTCAGCTCCTGCTCTACGCGGGCGGCGTGGTGACGATCGTCGTCTTCGCCATCATGCTGACGGAGCGCATCGTGGGCGTCCGTCTGATGCAGGCGACCCGCCATCTCTTCAATGGGGCGGTGGTCGCGGCCGCGATCTTCGCCGGCATCGTGGGGTTTCTCGTCAGGGAGCGCAGCGCGGCCGCCCCACCTCCCGTCGCCGCTGACGCCACGCCCGCCATCGGCCGCGCCCTGATGGGCCCGTTCGCCGCGCCGTTCGAGGTCCTGGCCGTGCTCCTGGTCGCCTCGCTCATCGGCGCGCTCTACTTCGCGCGCACGGACGACTGACGTGCCGCTGCACGCCTACCTCACCCTCGCGGCCCTGGTCTTCGTCATCGGGATCTACGGCGTCCTCACACGACGCAACGCGGTCGGCATCCTGCTCGGGATCGAGCTCATGCTCAATGCCGTGAACATCAACCTGGTGGCCTTCGCGCGCTTCCACGGCGACGTGGCGGGGATCGTCTTCGCGCTGTTCACCATCGCCATCACGGTGGCCGAGGTCGCCGTCGGCCTCGCGATCGTCATCGTGATCTTCCGCGTGCGGAAGACCATCGACGCCGATCACCTCGACCTGCTCCGTGGCTGAGCCGCTGACGCTCGCCCTGCTCATCCTGGCGCTGCCCTTCTGCGCGTTCCTGGTGATCGCGCTGGTGACCCCGCTGCGCCGTCGCGGCCCCACCGCAGGCGCGCTCAGCGCGACGGCCATGGCCCTGGCGTTCCTCGCCGCGATGAGCCTGTTCGCAGGAGGCGGCGCGGTGGAGCGGACGTGGTCGTGGCTGCCAGGCGACGGTGGACCGATGGCCACCGTCGGCATCGTGGTCGACTCGCTGTCCGCGCCGATGCTGCTGCTCGTGACGCTGGTGTCGCTTCTGGTGCAGCTCTACTCGCTGGGCTACCTCCACGAGGAGCCGGCGCCGTCGCTCGGGCGCTACTACGCCTACCAGTCGCTCTTCGCGTTCTCGATGCTGGGGCTCGTGCTTTCCCCCACGTTCCTGCAGATGTTCGTGTTCTGGGAGCTGGTCGGGCTCTGCTCGTACCTGCTGATCGGGTACTGGTACGAGCGGCCCTCGGCGGCGCGGGCGGCCGTCAAGGCGTTCTGGATCACCAAGCTCGGTGATCTCGGCTTCATCAGCGGGATCGTGATGCTGTGGAGCGTCACCGGGACCTACGAGTTCCGCGCCCTCTTCGGGATGGCGAGCGCCGGCACGCTGGCCGTCCCCGGGCTCGGCTTCATCATGTTCCTCATCTATCTCGGCGCCGTGGGCAAGTCGGCGCAGTTCCCGCTCCACGTCTGGCTGCCCGACGCCATGGAGGGCCCCACGCCGGTCTCCGCGCTGATCCACGCCGCGACGATGGTCACGGCGGGCGTCTACATGGTGAACCGCGCGTTCCCGCTCTTCGCGCTCGTGCCCGAGCTGCTGACGCTCATCGCGTGGATCGGCGCGTTCACCGCGCTGCTTGCGGCGACGATGGCGTGCGTCGAGAGCGACATCAAGCGTGTCCTCGCGTACTCGACCGTCTCGCAGCTCGGCTTCATGATGGCGGCCGCCGGCGCCGCGGCGCCCGAGGCCGGCTTCCTCCACCTGCTCATGCACGGCGTGTTCAAGGCGCTGCTCTTCCTCGGGGCCGGCGTGGTGATCCACATCGTGGGGACGAACGACCTCTTCCGCATGGGCGGTCTCTTCCGGCAGCATCCGTGGGTCGGCATTCCGTTCATCGTGGCGACGCTCGCTCTCGCCGGCATCCCCCCGCTGCCCGGCTTCTTTTCGAAGGAAGGCATCCTGGCTGGCGTCCTCGGAGCGGACCTCGCGGTGCCGTTCGCCATGCTGGCCCTGACCGCGTTCCTCACCGCGTTCTACATGTTCCGCGTCGTGTTCATCGCCTTCTTCGGACGCCCGCACATCGCGGGCCACGATCATCACGTCCCCGCGGTGATGGACATGGTGTGTCGCTTTCTCGGCCTCGTCACGGTGGCGACCGGGTTGTGGCTGGCGCGCGCGTCGTTCCGCGCACACGAGGAGCACGCGGCGGGGTGGCTGGCGCCGCTGTCGATCGCGCTCGCCGTGGGCGGCATCGTGCTCGCGTGGGCCATGTACCAGCGCGCCATCCTGGAGCCCGCCGTCGTGGCGCGGTTCTTCCGGCCCATCGAGTTCATGGCGCGCCGGCGCTACGGCCTCGACGCGCTCTATGGCGGCCTGTACCGGGGCGTGATGCTCGGCTTCGCGCGCGTCATCGGCTGGATCGACCGGTACTTCGTGGACGGGATCCTCAACGTGCTGTCCGCCTGGACGCTCAGAGCGGGCGACGCGTTGCGCGGCATCCAGACGGGTAAGCCGCAGGACTACCTGTACGGCGTGGCCTTTGGCGTTCTCCTCCTGTTCGTCTGGCTCCAGTTCCTGCGGCCATGACGTTCCCGGTCCTGTCCGTCATCACCTGGATGCCGTTCGTGGGCGCCGTGCTGATCATGTTCACCGCGCGCCACTCACCGCTCGCGGTTCGTGTCATCGCGGCCCTCACGACCACGATCTCGGCGGTCCTGTCGCTCTGGATCTACGTCCGGTACGACCGCGAGGCGGCGGGATTCCAGTTCTACGAGAAGCTGCCCCTCGTGCCGCCCCTCGGCATCAGCTACGAGGTGGCCGTGGACGGGATATCGCTGCTCATGGTGCTGCTCACGTCGATCATCATCTTCGCCGGCGTCTTCGCGTCGTGGACGGTGGGGACGCGGAGCCAGGAGTTCTACGCGCTGCTTCTCGCCCTGGTGACCGGCGTGTACGGCGTGTTCGTGTCGCTCGACCTGTTCGTCTTCTTCCTGTTCTACGAGCTGGCCGTGCTGCCGATGTACCTGCTCATCGGAATCTGGGGTTCGTCGGGCGAGGTGCGTCCACGCGGGATCTTCGCGTGGGCCTACCGGGAGACCGGCGTGGGCACCAAGGAGTACGCGGCCATGAAGCTGACCCTGTACCTGCTGTTCGGGTCGGCCTTCATCCTGGTCGGGATCTTCGCCCTCTATGTCGCGTCGGGGGCCGGCTCCTTCTCGTTCATCGAGCTCGAAGCGACGACGTTCGACCCCGGCCTGCAGCGCTGGGTCTTCTTCGCGTTCTGGATCGGCTTCGGCATCCTGGCCGGCATCTGGCCGCTGCACACCTGGTCGCCCGACGGTCACGCCTCCGCGCCGACCGCGGTGTCGATGCTCCACGCGGGCGTGCTGATGAAGCTCGGCGCCTACGGCGTCGTCCGGCTGGGCATGGGGCTCTTGCCCGAGGGCGCCACGGCGCTCGCCTGGCTCGTGGGCGGCATCGCCTGCATCAACGTCGTGTACGGCGCGCTGTCCGCGATGGCGCAGGTCGACCTGAAGTACGTCATCGCGTACTCGTCGGTCTCGCACATGGGGCTCGTGATGCTGGGGGCGGCCACGATGACCGAGGCCGGTCTCAACGGCTCGGTGTTCCAGATGTTCGCCCACGGCGTGATGACCGGACTCTTCTTCGCTCTCGTCGGTCTCGTGTACGAGAAGGCGCACTCGCGCGAGATCTTCAAGATGGGCGGCTTCGGTCGGATCATGCCGGGGATCGCCACGGCGTTCACGATCGCCGGTCTCTCCTCCCTCGGGCTTCCCGCCACCGCGGGATTCGTGGCCGAGCTCCTGACGTTCATGGGCGCGTGGCGCTCGGAGCACGCCTGGTGGCTGTTCCCCGCCGTGGCCGGGACGTTCCTGACCGCGGTCTACGTGCTGCGGGTGGCGAAGCAGATCTTCTGGGGGCCGCCGTCGCCGCACTTCCATCATCTCGAAGACGCGCGGGGCCCGGAGTGGGTCGCCATCGGCGTGCTCGTGGCCGTCCTGGTGCTCTTCGGCATGATCCCGGGCATCGCGCTGGTGCCCGTCGACACCGCGACGATCCCGATCCTCGCGCGGATCGTGAAGCCGTGATCCTGTCACCCCTCGTGCTCGAGGGCGCGCTCGGGGCCCTCCTCGTCCTCGTCTTCGTCGTGACGCTGCTCGGCCCGTCGCGCGGGCGCGCGGCGGGGTGGCTCGCGACGCTGGGCGTGCTCGTGCTCCTCGGCCTCGCGATGCTGCTCGCGCCGTCGGGCGCCGCGCTGGGCGGGATGTTCGTGCAGGATGGGCTGGCGATCTTCGCCAAGCGGTTGTTTCTCGCCGCGACGTTCATCGGCCTGCTCGCGGGCCTCGCCGGCGGTCGCGACGGGCTCGTGCGGCGGGCGGGGGAGTATCACTTGCTCGTGCTGACGTCGCTGCTCGGGATGCTCGTGCTGGCGTCGGCGCGCGACCTGATCCTGCTGTTCGTCGCCTTCGAGCTGATGTCGTTGCCGCTCTACGTGCTGGCCGGCTTCCGCAAGCGCGACGGCGCGGCGGTGGAGGCGGCGCTCAAGTTCTTCCTCGTGGGCAGCGTGTCGTCCGCGGTGATGGCGTACGGGCTGTCGTTCGTCTACGGCGCGGCGCGCACCACGTCGCTCGACGGCGTGGCACGCGCGATGAGCACCGGCGATCCGTTCCTGATCCTCGGGCTGCTGACGGCATTCGCCGGCTTCGGATTCAAGATCGCCGCGTTCCCGTTCCACATGTGGGTGCCCGACACGTACGAGGCGGCCGGCACGCCGTTCGTGGCCTGGCTCAGCGTCACGCCGAAGGCGGCCGGGTTCGTCGCGCTCTTCCGCCTGTACTTCGAAGGCGCCGGCGATGCCGTCAGCACCTGGGGGCCCGTGGCCGCGATGCTGGCCACGCTCACGATCATCGCCGGCAATCTGATGGCGCTGCCCCAGCAGAACACCAAACGCCTCCTCGCGTATTCCGGCATCGCCCACATCGGCTACATGCTGGTCGGCCTCGCGGCCGCCTCCGCGACTGGGACCGCGATGGTGCTCTTCTATCTCGTCGCCTACGTGTTCGGGAACATGGGCGCCTTCCTGGTCGTCGAGGCGGTGGCGCGCAGCGAGGGCTCCGAGCAGACGAGCGCGCTCCGCGGCCTGTCCCAGCGCTCGCCGCTTCTCGCGCTCGCCATGCTGCTGTTCCTGCTGTCCCTGGGCGGGATCCCGTTCGTGGCCGGCTTCTGGGCCAAGCTCTACGTCTTCTGGGCCGCGGCGGAGCGCGGACTCTACTGGCTGGTGCTCGTCGGCGCCGTGCTGACCGTCGTCGCGCTCTTCTATTACCTCGTCATCGCGAAGCGGATGTACATCGAGGCCGCCGATCGTCCCGAGCGAGTTCCGCTCCCGCTCACGCTTGGCCTCGCGATCGCGCTATGCGTGGTGGGCGTCGTCGTCCTGGGGGTCTACCCCCGGGGAGTCGTTCTCGCAGCGCTGCACGTTGCCGCGCCGCTGTTCTAGGAGGCTGCTCAAAAAGCACCGTCCGCGTCTCTCAGTACCTCACCAGGCCGAGGCGGCCGCTGCGCCGGCCGCCTGAATCACCCTCGCCGGCGCCCCATTTCACGTTTGGCCCCCGGCGGCGTTTCAGAGGAGACACCAGGACGCGTCGTTCGGAGTTGACTGGCTTGGTGCACCGCGTTATCGTGTGTACCGACTGGTTGGTACAGAATGACAACGAGGACAGAGACTCCGGTCAAGACGGCATCCAGGCGGGAGGCCCGTGACACGCGCGAGACGATCGTACGCGCAGCCGCCCGGCTCATGCACGTGCACGGCTACCACGCGACGTCCCTCGACGACGTCCTGCGCGAGAGCGGGGTCGGGAAGGGCAACTTCTACTATTACTTCAAGAGCAAGGAGGACCTCGGACACGCCATCCTCGACCGGCTGGTCGAAGGCCTGATCGAGCGGACCCTCGAGCCCTGCTTCTCCGATTCCACGATGGCGCCCCTCGCCCAGATCCGCTGCTTCCTGGGGCGGGTGGTGGAGGCGCAGCGGGAGCGGAACTGCGTCGGTGGCTGTGCGCTGGGCAACCTGGCCGCGGAGCTTTCCGACGTGCACGAGGCCTTCCGGACGCGGCTGGCGGAGGTCTTCTCGACGTGGCGCGCACGACTCACGGTGGCACTCGTGGAGGCGCAGCGTCGCGGCGACGTCTCGCCGACCTGTCAACCCGAGGTCGTCGCGCAGTTTCTCGTGGCGGCCCTCGAGGGCGCCATCCTGATGACGAAGGTCACGAAGGACATCACCGTGCTCGAGATGTGTGTCGCGGAGATGACTCGCTACTTGACCCTGTACGAGATCAAGCGATGAGTGTGGCCACGGACGCGAACGGACAGCGGATCGACGTCGATGCCGACCTCCTCGCCGCCCTCCGGCGCGAGGACGAGAACGCCCCCGGGGTGCTGGTAGAGCGCTACGGCGATCGCGTGTATCGCCTCGCCCTCCGCATCACCGGCTCTCCGGAGGACGCGGAAGAAGTCGCGCAGGACGCGCTGTGGACGGCGGCGCGCAAGATCGGCACCTTCAAGGGCGAGTCGGCTTTCGGGAGCTGGCTCTACCGGATCACGGCGAACGCCGCGTACATGAAGCTCCGCGCGCGGAAGTCCAAGGGGCGCGAGATCGCCCTGGAGGACGTCATCCCGTCCTTCGACGAGGACGGCGTGCACTTCGAGCCGATGGACGACTGGTCGCCGCGTGTCGACGAGCAGGCGCTGCAGCACGAGCTGCGCGACGTCCTGCAGCAGGCCATCGATGACCTGCCGCCGGACTACCGGACTGCCCTCGTCATGCACGACATCGAGGGGATGTCGAACCCCGACATCGCGGAGACCCTCGGCATCAGCCTGCCGGCGGTGAAGTCCCGCGTGCACCGCTCGCGGCTGTTCGTGCGACAGAAGCTCTCGGAGTACCTGCAGGCGGCGTGACCGCGCGCCGGACGCGTCGCGCCGCCTGCCCGCGAGTTGACGCGGGCCCGACGCGTATGGTCTGATAATCGCTCGCAAAACATTCGCGCATCCAACGTCCCAGGAAGGTCGGACCCATGGAAGCCGTGATCGCTACCGGAGGCAAGCAGTACCGCGTGACACCCGGGCAGGTCATCGACGTCGAGAAGCTCGACGGCGAGAAGGGCGGCGCGGTGGAGTTCACCTCGGTGCTCCTCGTGAATCGCGACGGGGACGTCATCTCGGCGGCCGACCAGCTTCGCGGGGCGCGCGTGCGCGGCGAGGTCGTCCGCCAGCGGCGGACGCGAAAGGTCAGCATCGTGAAGTTCCGCCGTCGCAAGAACTACCGGCGACACCGCGGCCACCGGCAGGCCGTCACCGCGGTCCGCATCACCACCATCGAGGTCTAGCGTCATGGCCCACAAGAAGGGTGTCGGCAGCTCCAGGAATGGTCGTGATTCCAACCCGCAGATGCTCGGCGTCAAGCGCTTCGGCGGGCAGTTCGTCACTGGCGGCAGCATCCTCGTCCGGCAGCGCGGCACGCGCTTCAAGCCCGGGCTCAACGTCGGCCTCGGGTCGGACGACACGCTGTTCGCCAAGGTTGACGGCTACGTTCAGTTCGAGCGTCGCGGCGAGTCCCGCTACATCAGCATCAGCACCGCTCCGAGCGCTCAGCCGTCCGCCTGATCTCGAGCGGGCGTTCCGGCTCGCCGTGAGTCGCCACCGGTCATGACGTCCTTTATCGACGAGATCGACGTGTTCGTCGAGGGCGGGGCGGGCGGCGCCGGCTGCATCAGCTTCCGCAAGGAGAAGTACGTTCCCTACGGCGGTCCCGACGGCGGCGACGGCGGCACCGGCGGCACCGTCTACCTCGAGGCCGACCCGACGCTCAGCACGCTGCTCGACTTCCATTACCGCCGGCATTACCGTGCCGAGCGAGGCCAGCACGGCAAGGGCGCGAACCGGCACGGCAAGAGCGGCGAGGACCTCGTGCTGCGCGTCCCCCTCGGCACGGTGGTGACCGATCGCGACAGCGGAGAGCGGATCGCCGACCTCACCGATCCCGGTCAGCGCGTCGTCGTGGCGGCGGGCGCCCGGGGCGGACGCGGGAACGCGCGGTTTGCGTCGGCGACGAATCGCGCGCCACGCCGCGCCGACCTCGGACGTCCCGGCGCGTCGCGCTGGCTCCATCTCGAGCTCAAGCTCCTCGCGGACGTGGGCGTGATCGGATTTCCGAACGCGGGCAAGTCCACGCTCGTCTCGCACCTGTCCGCGGCGACGCCAAAGATCGCCGACTATCCGTTCACCACGCTCGAGCCGACGCTCGGAATCGTGCGCGTGGACGACGACCGCAGCTTCGTGATCGCCGATCTTCCTGGGCTCATCCCCGGCGCGGCCGAGGGCCGGGGGCTCGGGCACCAGTTCCTCCGTCACACCGAGCGCACGCGCCTGCTCGTGCACCTGGTCGATCTCGATCCTTCCACGGGACGTGATCCGCTCGACGATCTGCGCGTCATCAACGCGGAGCTGGCGGCGTACTCGCCGGAGCTCGCCGCGCGCGAGCAGCTCGTGGTCGTGAATAAGATCGACCTGCCCGGCACGGCCGAGGCGCGCGCCCGCATCGAGGATCACGCACGACACGAGGGCATGCCCGTCTACGCGATCTCGGCCGCCACCGGCGCCGGCCTCGCCGAGCTGCGTCGTGCCATCGCCAAGCACCTGGACCGCGTGACGTGGCCCGCCGCGAGCTAGGCCCCGTCCGCCGGCTCGTCGTGAAGGTCGGGACCGGCCTCGTGACGGAGCCCGGCGCGGGCGCGGATCCCAAGCGGATCGAAGCGCTCGTGGCCGAGCTGGTGTCGGTGCGCGACGCGCGCGAGATCGTTCTCGTGACGTCGGGCGCCATCGTGTCGGGGATGGCGCGACTCGCGCTGTCGGAGCGACCGCGCTCGATTCCGGAGAAGCAGGCGGCGGCCGCCGTCGGGCAGTCCGCGCTGATGTGGCACTACGAGGCCGCCTTCAAACGTCACGACGTGCCGGTGGGGCAGGTGCTGCTCACCGCACAGGACATCAGCGACCGCGCGCGCTACCTGAACGCGCGCAACACGCTCCTCGCGCTGCTGGGATTCGGCGTGGTGCCCATCGTCAACGAGAACGACACCGTGGCCGTGGAGGAGATCAAGGTCGGCGACAACGACAACCTGAGCGCCCTCGTCGCCTCCGTCATCGACGCCGACCTCCTCGTCCTGCTCACCGACGTGGACGGCCTCTACACCGCCGATCCCACGCGTGATCCCGGCGCCACGAAGCTCGACACCGTGGAGGCCGTGACGCCGGAGATCGAGCGGCTGGTGTGGCGCGGCGACGGCCGCGTCTCCGTGGGCGGCATGGCCACCAAGCTCCAGGCCGCGCAGAAGGCGACCGCGTCCGGCGTACCGATGGTCATCGCCAGCGGTCACGACCGCGGCGTGCTGACACGGATCATGGCGGGCGAGACGGTCGGGACGCACTTCCCCGCCCGCACCGACCGGCTCGCGGCGCGCAAGCGCTGGATCGCGTTCGCGGTGCCGCCCCAGGGACGTCTGCACGTCGACGCCGGGGCGGTCACCGCGCTGCGCGAGCGGGGCAAGAGCTTGCTGCCCTCCGGCGTGGTTGACGTCGACGGCGAGTTCGCCGCCGGGGCGGTCGTCGCGGTGGTCGCGGCCGGGCGCGAGTTCGCGCGCGGCCTCGTCAACTTCGACGCCGACGAACTCCGCGCCATCCGCGGCGCCAAGACGCAGGACATCGAGGCCCGTCTGGGCTATCGCAGCTTCGACGAAGTGATCCACCGCGACAACCTCGTCATCGTGTGAGGGGCGACTCATGGACGTGAAGGCACTCGTGCACGCCAAGGCCGACGCAGCCCGCCACGCCGCCGTCGCGCTCGCGCTCTGCTCCACGAAGGTGAAGAACGACGCGCTCGTCCAGATGGCGCGCGGCCTCGAGGAGAAGACGCCGGCCCTCCTGGAGGCGAACCGTGCCGACCTCGAGCGCGCGCGCGGTCGCGGTCTGACGCGCGCCTTCCTCGACCGCCTCACGCTGACGGACGCGCGCATCGACGACATGGCGCAGGGACTGCGCCAGGTCGCCGCGCTGCCCGACCCCGTCGGTGAAGTGGTGGAGTCCTGGCGACGTCCCACCGGACTCGAGATCTCCCGCGTGCGCGTCCCGCTCGGTGTGATCGGGTTCATCTACGAGTCGCGTCCCAACGTCACCGCCGACGCGGCCGGTCTGTGCGTGAAATCCGGCAACGCGGTGGTGCTGCGCGGCGGGAGCGAGGCGATCGAGTCCAACGCGCTGATCGCCGCCGTGCTGGCCAAGGCGCTCGAGAAGGTGGGCGCGCCACCGACCGCGATCCAGTTCATCGACACGCCCGACCGCGCCGCCGTCAACGCGCTGCTCGCGCTGGACGACCTCATCGATCTCGTGATCCCGCGCGGTGGGGAAGACTTCGTGCGCTGGGTGAGCCAGACGTCGCGCGTGCCCGTTCTCAAGCACGACAAGGGGCTCGTCCATCTCTTCGTCGACGACGCGGCCGACCTCGACATGGCGGTGACGCTCGTGCTCAACGCCAAGGCGCAGCGGCCGAGCGTGTGCAATGCGCTGGAGACGCTGCTCGTCCACCGTGACGTCGCGGCGCGCCTCCTGCCCGCGCTGGGGGCGCGGCTCGCCGACGCCGGTATCGACGTGCGCGGCTGCGAGCGCACCCGTGCCTTCATCCCGGCCGCCGCGCCGGCCACCGAGGCGGACTGGGACACCGAGTATCTCGACCTGATCCTCGCCGTCCGCGTGGTCGACGATCTCGACGAGGCCATCGGGCACATCCGCCGGCACGGCACCGGCCTCGCGGAGTCGATCGTCACCAACGACCTGGCGCATGCACGCCGCTTCACGCGCGAGGTCGACGCGGCCGCGGTGCTGGTCAACGCGTCCACGCGTCTCGTCGACGGTCACCAGTTCGGGATGGGGGCGGAGATGGGGATCTCGACGTCGCGGGTGCACGCGCGCGGTCCCGTCGGCGTGCGCGAGCTCACCACCACGAAGTTCGTGGTCGTCGGCGACGGGCACGTGCGGGACTAGCGGCGCCGATGACCACGGCGGTCTTCGGTGGGACGTTCAACCCGATCCACTACGGTCATCTCTTGCTCGCCGACGAGATCCGGGAGCTCCTCGGCGTCGATCGCGTGGTGTTCGTCCCCGCCGCGGTGCCGCCGCACAAGGCGCCCGCGCACGTCGCGCCTGCGCTCGACCGCTTCGAGATGGTGCGCCTCGCCGTCGCGGGCTGTCCTGCCTTCGAGGTCTCGGACGTCGAGCTGACCCGGCCCGGTCCGTCGTACACGGTCGACACGCTGGAGGCGCTGGGGCGGCCGCGCGCGGAGCTGTTCGTCGTCATCGGGTCGGAGACGTTCCTCGATCTGCTGAGCTGGCGCGCGCCGCGCCGCATCGCCGAGCTCGCGCGCCTCGTGGTCATCCCGCGCGCGGGCAGCGCATTCGACACGGAGAGCGCGGCGGCGCTGAAGGTCTTGCGCGACATCGGCGAGGATCGCTTCGCGCACGTCACGGGGGCGCCGGTGCCGCCGGAGGGCGTTCTCATCGCCCACGTGACGTCGTTGCCGATCTCGGCCTCCGATCTGCGCGCGCGCGTCCGCGACGGTCGCTCGCTCGCGTTCCGGCTTCCCGATCCGGTCATCGCGTACATCGAGCGGCGTGGTCTGTACCGGGCGACGCCGGCATGACGGCCACGCTGTCCGCGGAAGCGAAGGCCCGGAGGGCGGCACGCGCCGCCCTCGACAAGCAAGCCCTCGACGTGGTCGTGCTCGACGTGCAGGGCCTCTCCGGCGTGACCGACTACTTCCTTGTCTGCAGCGGGCGCTCCACCACGCATCTCGAGACGGTGTCCGACGCCATTCACGCCGATCTCAAGGCCGCCGGCGTGCGGCCGAGCCACGTCGAAGGGCGGGCCGCGAGCGGCTGGATCCTGCTCGACTACGGCGACGTGCTCGTGCACATGTTCCTCGAGGAGACGCGCGCGTACTACGCCCTCGAAAGGTTGTGGGGCGACGCGCCCGCGATGTCCGTCGACGGCGGATGACGGCAACGACGCACGATGTGCGCGCCCGCGCAACGCGTCGGGGGTTGCACGCCCCCAGACCGCATGCTAGCGTCGTCGGAACTTTTTCGCGTCGAGGAGGTCCGGATGAGGAAAGATCGGCTGGCGACCTTCAAGAAGCGGCTGCTCGACAAGCAGCGCCAGCTGACCGCGGAGGTCGGCCGTACCGCCCTGTACGGCAAGGACCAGGAGGACGACTCCATCAAGGACCTCGGCGATCAGGCCAACACCGCCTACACGCGCGAGTTCTTCTTCGAGCTGGGCAACGGCAATCGCGAGCTCCTGCGTGGCGTCGCCGCCGCGCTGCGCAAGATCGAGGACGGCTCCTACGGCGACTGCGAGCGATGCGGCGAGCCGATCTCCGAGAAGCGGCTCGATGCGGTCCCGTTCGCGCGCTACTGCATCGAGTGTCAGCGCGCCGTCGAGCAGGAGGAGCGACTGGCCACCGGCTGATCGCGGCGTCGTTCCGCCGCGGTCGTCGTCTCGCCCCCTCCCTGCCGTCTTCTCGCGCTCGCGCGAGCTGCCCGTGATCCGTCCTCTCCGGCGCGTCTCCGACGTCGCGCGCCAGCTCGCGTGGACGCTGCGACGCCGTGCCGTTCCCGCCACGGAGCTCCAATCGCTGCGTCGTCGTCGCGACAGCGCGATCGACAGCGGGCAGTGGGACGCGGCGCTCGCGCCCGCGGAGCGGCTCGCCGCGGCGGCCGGCGCCGAGCACCGGGACGACGTGGCGTGGGTCGCGGTGATCCACTACGAGCTGGGACGGCAGGCGATGGCCGGCGGCGACCTCGTCACGGCCGCGACGCAGTTCCGCAGCGCGATGAGGGCCGATCGACATTTCGTTCCCGCGATCGTTGCCCTGGGCGACGCGCTGGAGGCGTCCGGCGACCGTCGCGAGGCGGTGCGCACCTGGGAGCGATCGGTGGAAGCGTCGCCGACGCTGCCGGTGCTCGCGCGGCTCGAGCGGGCGTATCGCGACGAGGGGCGACCCAGCCGCATGATCGCGCTCTACCGCGGTGCGGTGGAGCGCGTGCCCGACGATCTCTCGCTCGCGGTCGGGCTCGGCCGCGTGTACTTCGATCTCGAGATGCTGGACGAGGCGGCGGACCAGTTCGAGAAGATCGAGGTGCGCGCGCCCGACCTGCCCGTCGTCCACGCGTACCTGGGCGCCGTCTTCGAGCATCGCGGCGACACCGCCGACGCCTTCGCGGAGTACCGACGCGCCTTGCAGCTCGCGCAGTCCTTCGCGGTACCCCACGTCTGCGAGCGCTGCGGCGCGACGGCGGAGGGCTGGCAGGACCGGTGCGAGGCGTGCCGTCGCTGGAACACGCTGCGCCCGGTGAGTCGACCGTGACGCTGGTGGCGACGCCGTCGCGCGAGGCGGTGGCGCCCGTCGCCGTCGTCCGACCGCGCGTGACGCCGGACTGGCTCGTCGCGCTGCTCGATCTAGTCTTCCCCGCCGTGTGTCCCGCGTGCCGGTCGCTGCTTGGACGCGGGCGCCGAGACCCCCTGTGCGGCGGGTGCTGGGAAGCCATCCAGCGGATCGTGCCGTTCCACTGTCGACGCTGCGGCGCCCTCGATACGAGCGACGGCGACCTCGTCGCCTCGTGTCCGTCCTGTGCCGGGCGCAGATTGCCGTTCGACTACGCGCGCTCCGCCGCGCTCTACGTCGGCGCGCTCCGCAACGCGATCCACGCCTTCAAGTTTCGCGGCAAGCCCGCCCTGGCGCGTCCGCTGGGCGATCTGTTGCTGGAGACGAGCGCGGACGTGCTCGCGCGCGACGTCGTCCTCGTGCCGGTCCCGCTCACGCGCGAGCGTCGCGCTGAGCGCGGCTTCAACCAGGCCGCGCTGCTTTCCGAGCGCGTGGCGGCGGCCGCGGGTCTTCGCGTCGAGACGCGGTGGCTCCGGCGCATTCGATCGACGGTCCCGCAGAGCGACCTCTCGGCTGCGGAGCGCGAGGCCAACATCCGCGGCGCCTTCGAGGCGTCGCCCGCCGTGGCCGGCCATCACGTCGTGGTGGTCGACGACGTGTTCACCACCGGCGCGACGGTGCGGGAGTGCGCGCGGACGCTGCGCGCGGCCGGCGCGGGCCGCATCGGCGTGCTCACAGTTGCCCGTGTGCCGTAAGTGACCATATAATCGTCGCAACGAACGTCATCGACATCACCGCAAGCTCTCCGCACAAGGAGTCCTTCCATGGCGATTCGCGTCGGTGTCAACGGCTTTGGACGTATCGGTCGCGTCGTGTTCCGGACGACGCTCGGTTCGAAGGACATCGAGGTGGTGGGCGTCAACGATCTCGCCGACGCCAAGACCCTCGCGCACCTCTTGAAGCACGACTCCGTGCACGGCAACCTCCAGGCCGAGGTGACGGCGAAGGGCGAGTCGATCTTCGTCGACGGCCGCGAGATCCGTGTCTGCGCCATCAAGGATCCGGGCGCGCTGCCGTGGAAGGAGCTCGGCGTCGACGTGGTGGTGGAGTCCACCGGCATCTTCCGCGACACCGCGTCGGCCTCCAAGCATCTGAGCGCGGGCGCCAAGAAGGTCATCATCACGGCGCCGGCCAAGGATCCCGACGTGACGGTCGTCCTCGGCGTCAACGAGAAGACGTACGAACCCGCCAAGCACCGGATCATCTCGAACGCCTCGTGCACCACGAACTGTCTCGCCACGACGGCGAAGGTGCTCGACGACACGTTCGGCATCAAGCGCGGCTTCGCCTCGACCGTGCACTCGTACACCAATGACCAGCCCGTGCACGACTTCCCGCACAAGGATCTCCGGCGCGCCCGCGCCGCCGCCGTCAGCATGATCCCGACGACGACGGGCGCCGCCACCGCGGTCGGGCTCGTGCTGCCGAAGCTGAAGGGCAAGCTGGACGGCATCGCGATCCGCGTCCCGACGATCAACGTCTCGGTGGTCGACCTCGTGGCCGAGCTGGAGAAGCCGGTGTCCGTGGACGCGGTCAACGACGCCTTCCGTGAGGCGGCCGCCGGCGGTCTGCGCGGGATCCTCGACGCGACCGACGAGGAGCTGGTGTCGTGTGACTTCAACGGCAACGCGCACTCCTCGATCGTCGATCTGAAGTCGACCGCCCTCGTCGACGGCAACCTGATCAAGGTGCTGGCCTGGTACGACAACGAGTGGGGCTACTCGTCCCGCGTGCGCGACCTCATCCGCTACATCGGGAAGTCGCTCTGAGCGGCCGACCGATGTCGACGCTGTGGCGAAGCTGACCATCGCGCAGCTGCCGCTCGAGGGCGCGCGGGTCTTCCTGCGCGCCGACCTCAACGCGCCCCTCGCCGACGGAAAGGTCGCGGACGACACGCGACTGACCGCCGTCGTGCCAACCATCACCTTCGCCCTCGAGCGGGGCGCGTCGGTGGTGCTCGCTTCGCACCTCGGACGTCCCAAGGGGCGGACGGCCGAGCTCTCGCTCAAGCCCATCGCCGATCACCTTGCCCGCCTTCTCGGCCGTCCCGTTCCGCTCGCGCCCGACTGCGTCGGTCCCGACGTCGCCGCGCGGGCCCACGCGCTGCGTCCGGGCGAGCTCCTGCTCCTCGAGAACCTGCGCTTCCATCCCGAGGAGGAGAAGAACGACGACGGCTTCGCGCGAGAGCTGGCCGCGCTCGCCGACTGCTACGTCAACGACGCCTTTGCCGCCGCCCACCGCGCGCACGCCTCGATCGAGGCCATCACGCATCATGTGCAGCCGGCCGCGGCGGGATTGCTGATGGAGCGCGAGCTGAGCGCGCTGGGCCGGATCCTCGAAGCGCCCGCGCGTCCGCTCGTGGCCATCCTCGGCGGGGCCAAGGTCTCGGACAAGATCGCGCTGGTGGAGCACCTCCTGGAGCGCGTCGATGCGCTGCTCATCGGCGGCGGAATGGCGTTCACGTTCCTGCGCGCGCTCGGACACGACGTCGGCCGCTCGCTCCTCGAAGCGGACCGCGTGGAGACGGCGCGGCGCGTCCTCGAGACGGCGCGGCGTCGCTCCGTCCAGATCGTCGTGCCCGTCGACGCGATCGTGGCCTCGGGCGTCGATGCCCCGGCCGGGCGGTCGGTGACCGTGCGGGAGATTCCGGCGGACATGATGGGTCTCGACATCGGTCCGTTGACGGTGGCCCGCTTCGCGAGCGTCGTTGCCACCGCGCAGACGATCGTGTGGAACGGCCCCATGGGCGTCTTCGAGAAGGCGGCGTTCGCGTCCGGGACGCTCGGCGTCGCGCGGGCTGTCGCGGAGGCGCCCGGCTTCTCCGTCATCGGGGGCGGTGACACCATCGCCGCCGTGCACCAGGTCGGCGTGCTGCACAAGATCGGCTACGTCTCCACGGCGGGCGGCGCGTTCCTCGAGTTTCTCGAGGGTCGGAAGCTGCCCGGGGTGGAGGCGCTCACGGAGGCGCAGGCCTAGATGCGCACGGCGCTCGTCATCGGGAACTGGAAGATGAACGGCACCATCGCGGAATCGCGGGCGCTGGCGTCCTCCGTGCGCGACGGGGTGAGGCGCGTGCGCGGCGTCGACGTCGCGGTGTGCCCGCCGTTCACGGCCCTGGCCGCGGTCGCCGACACGCTGGGGACGGCGGCGGTCAAGCTGGGCGCGCAGAACTGCCATCACGAGCCGAGCGGCGCGCACACGGGCGAGGTCGCGCCGCCCATGCTCAAGGAGCTTGGCTGTCGCTTCGTGCTCGTCGGCCACTCCGAGCGACGCAAGGAGATCGGCGAGACCGACGAACAGATCAACCGGAAGGTGCACGCGGTGCTGTCGTACGAGATGACCCCGGTGCTGTGCCTGGGGGAGACGGGGGACGAGCGCCGTCAGGGCCTGACCTTCACGACCGTGGAAGGGCAGCTCCGCGCCGGCGTGGCCGGGCTCGCGCCCGAGCAGCTCGCCCGCTGCGTGCTCGCCTACGAACCGGTCTGGGCCATCGGCACCGGCGTCAACGCGACGGCGGCGCAGGCGGCCGAGATCCATGGCTACCTGCGGGGGCTCCTGTCCGAGGTGGCCTCGAAGGAGGTCGCGCAGGGCGTGCGCATCCTGTACGGCGGCAGCGTAAAGAGCGACAATGCCGAGGCGCTGTTCGCGGAAGCCGACATCGACGGCGGCCTCATCGGCGGCGCGAGCCTGAAGGCGGCCGACTTCGTCGCCATCGTGAAGCAGGCGGCGCGTGCCGGTGCGGCGTCGAAGGGAGACTCGTAGCGATGGTCATCGCGCTGCTCACGACCGTTCACGTGCTGATGTGCTTCGCCATCATCGGCATCGTGCTCCTGCAGGCGGGCAAGGGCGCCGACATCGGATCCGCCTTCGGGGGCGCCGGCAGTCAAGCCGTCTTCGGGTCGATGGGCACGCCGACGCTGCTCGGCAAGATCACCGGCGTGGTGGCCACCGTGTTCGTGCTGACGTCGTTCACGCTGGCGCTCCTGGGCGGCGAGCGCGGGGGAGGGTCGGTCGTGCGCGAAGCGCCGTCCGCACCCGCGGCGCCGACCGCACCCGCCGAGACACCCAAGGGTCCTGCTCCCTCAGGCTCGCCCGCGACGCCGCCGCCCGCGACCAAGTAAGTGACCCGGTCGCTCGCGTTGCTGGTGCTCGTCGCGCTCGTGGTCGCGGGCTGTGGGCGCGACCTCGAGAGCGTCGGCGATTCCGCCGCGCCGGCGCGCGGGCAGAAGCCGGCCTTCGGCGACACCTTGATCGAGGCCTTGCTCGGCAACATCTCCGGTCTCATCCCGAACGTGCTGAGCGACAGCGCGTCGTTCGACGTGGCAAGCAACATCTACAACGGCCTCGTGATGCAGGACCACGAACTGAAGGTCGTCCCCGAGATGGCGGAGTCGTGGACGTTCAGTCCGGACTGCCTGGACCTGACCTTCAAGCTCCGCACGAACGTGAAGTGGCACGACGGGCGGCCGTTCACGGCCGACGACGTGATCTTCACGTACGAGACCATGATGAACCCCAAGACGCCCACCGCGTACCGCGAGGACTTCAAGGCGGTGGAGTCGATCGACGCTCCGGACCCGTACACCGTTCACGTGCACTATCCCAAGCCCTACGCCAAGGCGCTCCAGAGCTGGAGCATCTGGATGCTGCCCCGGCACCTGCTCGAGACGTACATGAAGGAGGGACGGCTGCGCGAGGCGCCGCAGAATCGCGACCGTCCGGTCGGAACGGGACCGTATCGCTTCCACGAGTGGAAATCGGGCGAGAAGATCGTGCTCACGGCGAACCGCGACTACTACCGTGAGGGCCCGTACATCTCGCGGCTCGTCTACCGCGTGATCCCGAGTCAGCCGACCATCTTCCTGGAGCTCAAGGCCAGGGGCATCGACTCGGCCGGGCTCACCGCGCTGCAGTACAAGCGGCAGACGGACTATCCCGCGTTCCGGAGCGCGTATCACA
>JBKPPN010000493.1:0-18822 GCA_046733575.1 Candidatus Methylomirabilota bacterium
GGTCTACAACGGCCCGTACTGCGGCCTGCTCCTCGGCTTCATGGGCGCGCGCGTGCTCAAGATCGAGTCGCCCGAGGGCGACGTGGTCCGTCGTCGCAAGCGCGACGTCGAGCCGTACCCGCTCGTGGCGCTCAACTCCAACAAGGAGTCGGTCGTCCTCGACCTGAAGCACGCCGACGGCACGAAGCTCTTCCTCGACCTCGTGAAGAAGGCCGACGTGGTCATCGAGAACTTCGCCGCGGGCGTGATGGACCGCCTGGGCCTGGGCTGGGACGTCCTGCACGCCACCAACCCGCGTCTCGTGTACGGAACCAGCACGGGCTTCGGCCTCACCGGACCGTACAGGAACCTGGCCGCGATGGACCTCACCGTGCAGGCCATGAGCGGCATCATGAACGCGACGGGCTATGCCGATCGTCCGCCCGTGAAGGCCGGACCCGCGGTGTGCGACTTCCTCAGCGGCACGCACTTCCTCGGCGGCATCCTGGGCGCGCTGCTCTACCGGGAGCGCACCGGCCAGGGCCAGATGGTCGAGATCGCGATGCTGGAGGCCTCGCTGTTCGCGCTGGTGAGCGCGATCGGCGCCGTCGTCGACGGCGACGGCAACGTCCCCGAGCGCACGGGCAATCGCCATCCCGCCCTCGCCATCGCGCCCTACAACGTCTATCCCACGCGTGACGGGTTCGTCGCGATCTTCACCGCGTCCGACCGTCACTGGGACGCCATCGCGCGCGTGCTCGGTCGCGAGGACTTGCTGACGGATCCCGACTACGCGACCACGCCCGGTCGCGCCGCCCGCACCGACGAGATCGACGCGCTGGTCGAGGCGTTCACGCGCGACCGCACCAAGGACGACGTGCTTCGCATCCTGGACGAGGCCCACGTGCCGTGCGCGCCCGTCCGCACCGCACGGGAAGTCATCGTCGATCCCCACCTCGCGGACCGCGGCGTGTGGACCGACGTCGACCATCCGCGCCGCGGCACGACGCGCGTGCCGATCTCGCCCATTCGCTTGCACGCGAGTGGCCCCGCCGCCGTCGAGCGTCCCGCGCCGCTGCTCGGCCAGGACACCGACCGGGTGCTGTCGGAGCTCCTCGGACTGAGCGCTGACGAGCTGTCCGCCCTGCACTCCGCCGGGGTGATCGAACCGGTCAAAACGTAACTTCACGACAAGAGAGCGCCACCATGGCCGAGAGCGAGACGTACCGGAAGGGCAAGGAGATCCGCGCCAGGCTGTTCGGCCCGGATGCCGACAAGCTGCGCACGACCGATTACGCCGATCCCGTCATGCAGAAGTTCGTCGACGTGGCGACGGAGTCGGTGTGGGGCACGCTGTGGACCCGCCCCGGCCTCGACCTGAAGACGAAGACGCTGATCTGCGTCGTGACCGACGCCGCCACCGGCCGCGATCCCGAGCTGGCCCTGCACGTGAAGATGGCGCTCCGCCAGGGCTGGACGGAAGACGAGCTGACCGAGACGCTCCTGCACATGTCGGGCTACGTCGGCGTGCCGCTCATCCGCGAGGCGCTCCTCACGGCCAAGGCCGTGTTCGCGGAGTTCCGCACCGAGACGGCCGGGGCACGCTCCTGAAGCGCGGCGCCACCATCGCGCCGCTCGCCGCGCCCGGGCGCCGTCTCCGCACCGTCCCCCTGTTCCCGTAAGGGCCGGCGTCGCGTCCGATGTGCTACGTGGTCGTGCTCAGCACGGATTCCCCGGTGGATCTGTCACGGCGCAACGACCGGTTGCTGGCGTTCAGTCGTGAGCTGCCAGCCCGGGTCAACACGGGCGAGCTCGCGTACGGAAACAGATGGTTCGTCGGGTCGGCGGCCGGCTGTAGCTGCGCGTTCCGACATCTCTACGTCGACAGCGTCGAGCTCGGATTCGGCGAGCCCGTGGACTGGTTCCCGGAGGAAGCCGACGACGTCGCCGCGACGCGGACGTTCGCCGGCACGATCCGGGCGCTGGTGGAGGGCGGCGCTCACGTGGATTGCATCGACGCGTGGGACGACGGCGACACGACACGCGCGCTGGCCGGAACGATCGACGTCGACCTCGCGCAGGTCAGCGACGCGCAGTTCCGGTTCTTCGAGAACCATCGCTTCGTGTTCCGGTCGACGTCCCGCGATCCGCGCTGAGCGCGGAAGCGGGATGCCTCGCCTCGCGCCGAACGAGCGTCCGCGCCCGAGGTCGCGCGTTCTTCGTGATATAGAACTCGGCACAGGAGGGGCTCATGACGATCCGGTTCGCCGTCGCTGCCGCGTTGATCACCACGGGTCTGGTGTGCGGGCCGGTCTCCGCCGCGGAGACGGCCGGGACGCCGCCCGAGCGGCTCGGCACGGTGTCGTTCGCGAACTCGTGCGGGCCCGGCGTCCAGCCGACCTTCCAGCGCGCGGTGGCGCTGCTCCACTCGTTCTGGTGGCAGGAGGCGGAGAAGGCGTTCCGCCGTGTGCTCGATGACGACGGATCGTGCGCCATCGCGACGTGGGGCATCGCGACCACGCTGATCGGCA
Organism: Candidatus Methylomirabilota bacterium; assembly: GCA_046733575.1. Taxonomy (GTDB): domain Bacteria; phylum Methylomirabilota; class Methylomirabilia; order Rokubacteriales; family CSP1-6; genus JBKPPN01. Next base: position 2,511 of record JBKPPN010000493.1, read on the forward strand.
ACACGTTCGCCACCGGTCCCAGCCCGGCGGAGGCGCAGCGCGCGAAGGAGGCCATCGACCGCGGCCGCGCCATCGGCGCCGGGACGGAGCGGGAACGCGGATTCATCGACGCCGTGGCCGCGTACTACGATCGCTTCGCCGATCGCCCGCATCCGCAGCGGATGAGGTCGCTCTCCGACGCCTTCGACACGCTGGCCCGCCGCTTCCCGCAGGACGACGAGACGCAGATCTTCTCGGCGCTCTATCTCACCGCCACCCAGTCGCCGACGGACAAGAACTTCACCGCCAGCCTCAAGGCGGCGGCGACGCTCGAGGAGCAGTTCCGGAAGCACCCGGATCATCCCGGCGTGGCGCACTACCTCATCCACGCCTACGACTACCCGTCCATCGCCCAGAAGGGCCTGTCGGCGGCACGGCGCTACTCGGAGATCGCGCCGTCCGCGCCGCATGCGCTCCACATGCCGTCGCACATCTTCACCCGCGTCGGCGAGTGGCAGGAGTCGGCCGTGAGCAACGAGCGCTCGGCCGCCGCGGCGAAGTCGGCGCACGAGCCCAACGATCAGCTGCACGCCATGGACTACATGGTCTACGCGTACCTGCAGCTCGCCCGGGACGGCGACGCCCGACGCGTGGTGGACGAGGCGCCGCGGATCGCGGGGATCAGCCCCACGCTGCGCAGCGGGCCCTATGCGCTCGCCGCCATCCCGGCGCGCTACGCGCTCGAGCGCGGCGCGTGGAGCGACGCCGCACAGCTGCCTCTGCAACCGAGTCGCTTCCCCTTCACGACGGCCATGACGCATCTCGCCCGGGCCATCGGCGCGGCACGCAGCGGCGACGCCGCCGCCGCGGAGCGCGACGTCCAGGCCCTCACGCGCATCGCCGAGACATTGAAGACGGCGAACGACGCGTACTGGGCCACCGAGGTCGAGGTGCAGCGCCTCAGCGGTGCGGCATGGGTGGCGCTGGCCCGCGCCAGCCGCGACGAAGCGCTCGAGCTCATGCGGGCGAGCGCCGACCTGGAGGACCGCAGCGAGAAGGCGGCGGTGAGCCCGGGACGACTCGTGCCCGCACGGGAGTTGCTCGGCGACATGCTGCTGGCGAGCGGACGGCCCGCCGAGGCACTCGCCGAGTACGAGCGCGCGCAGGTTCGTGATCCGAACCGCTACCGCACCCTGTACGGCGCCGGCCAGGCGGCGGCGCAGGCGGGCAACCGCGACAAGGCCCGGTACCACTTCTCGCGACTCGTCGAGCTCGCGGCGTCGGGCGAGCCCCGTCCCGAGACCGAGAGCGCACGCCGGTATCTCGCCGGCCCGTGACCCCTGGTAAGCTGCCGCCGCGGTGACGTTCGCGATCGCGCTGCAGCTCACGCTCTTCGGTCTGGTGTGGGGCGGACTCTATGCGCTCACCGCGCACGGGCTCAACCTCATCTACGGCGTGATGAAGATCCTCAACATCGCGCACGGCGAGTTCCTGATGCTGGGCGCCTACGTGACGTTCTGGCTGCTCCAGCTCGCCGGCCTGAGCCCCATCGTCAGCGTGCTCGTCGCCGCGCCCGCGACGTTCGTGCTCGGACTCGTCATCCACGTCGTGATCGTGCGGCCGCTCGTGCGCGCGAGCGGCGGATCCATCGTCCAGCTCGAGCAGAGCACGCTCATCGTGTTCTTCGGCGTGCTCATGATCATCCAGAACCTCGCCCTCGTGCTGTGGACCGCCGATTACCGGGTGGTCGAGTACCTCGGCGCGCCGGTCGGATGGGGAAGCATCCGCATCGCGGGCAACCGCGTCGTCGTGCTGGCCGCGTCGCTGATCGTCACCGCGGTGCTCCACGTCTTCCTCGTGCGGACGTTCACGGGCAAGGCCATCCGCGCCATCAGCCAGGATCGCGAGGCGGGATTGCTCGTCGCCATCGACGCGGGCAAGGTGGCGCTGATCGCGTTCGGCCTCGGCGCGGCGCTGGCGGGCTCCGCCGGCGCCCTCGTCGCGATGATCTACGTCATCACGCCGACGATGGGCATCCTGTTCACGGTCAAGGCGTTCACGGTCATGGTGGTGGGCGGCTTCGGACGCGTGGCCGGGACGCTCGTGGCGGGGCTGCTGCTCGGCGTGGCCGAATCGTGGGGCGCGTTCGTGCTGGGCGAGGGGTATCGCGAGGCGATCAGCTACGTCGTGCTGGTGCTCCTCATCCTGTTCTCGTCGTACGGCTGGATTCCCGGCCGCGAGCGCCTCGCCGCGTGAGGGGCGCCACCGCGTTCTGCGCGCTGGCCGCGTCCGTCGTCGTGCTCGCGGCGCTCCCGGTCGCCGCGCCGGCGTACGTGCTCACGTTCCTGCTCATCACCTTCATGTACGTCGCGATGGCCGAGAGCTGGAACATGCTGTCCGGCTACACCGGCTACTTCTCGCTCGGGCACGGGATCTTCTTCGGCTTCGGCGCCTACGGCTTCGCGCTCGCGTTCCTGAAGCTGAAGCTCTCGCCGTACCTGGCCCTCGGCGTGGGCGCGCTGGCGGCCATGCTGGCCGCGGCGGTGCTCGGCTTCGTGCTCATGCGCGTGCGCATCCGCATCGGCTACTTCGCGGTCCTGACGCTGGGGCTGAACGAGATCGTCAAGACGGTGATCGCCAACACCGACGCGCTGGGCGCGGCGAGCGGCTTCACGCTGCCGCCCGTCCCGAGCCCCGCCGTGCCGTACCTCCTGATGCTCGGCGTGGCGGCGGGCGCGGTGGCCGCGCTGCTCCTCCTGGACCGCTCGCGCTACGGCCTCGGCCTGCGCGCCATCCTCGACGACGAGGAGGTCGCGCAGTCCATGGGCGTGCGCACCGCGCGCTACAAGACCATCGTGTTCGTGGTGAGCGCGCTGTTCCCCGGCGTGGCGGGCGGCGTCATCGCGTGGAACTGGAGCTTCATCGATCCCTACCAGGCCTTCGACCTGCTGCTGTCGTTCAACACCCCCATCATGGCCGTGTTCGGTGGCGTGGGCACGGTGTGGGGGCCCGTCGTGGGTGCGGTGGTGATGAGCGTGCTCATCGAGACCCTGTGGGTCAACCTCAGGAACTTCCAGGCCGTCGTGTTCGGTTTCCTCGTCGTCGTGATCGTGATGGTCGCCCCCCGAGGCGTCGCGCCGCTGCTGTCGCGGCTCGTCCGCCGACCCGAGGGAGCGCGCGCGTGACGGCGAGCGTCCTCGACGTCGAGCGCGTGACCATGCGCTTCGGCGGCCTGGCCGCGCTCTCGTCGGTGAGCCTGGCGCTGGCGCCGCGCGAGATCGTGGGGCTCATCGGGCCCAACGGGGCGGGAAAGACCACGCTCTTCGACGTCATCAGCGGGCTCCAGCCGCCCACGGACGGACGCGTGCGCCTCGACGGTCGCGACGTCACGCGCCTGCCCCCCGACGCCATCTGCCGGCTCGGCGTCAGCCGCACCTACCAGACCGTGCGCACGTTCCTCAACCTGACCGCGGCCGACAACGTGCTCGTCGGCCGCTACTTCGGCAGCGCGGGCGATCATCCCCTGCGGCCCGCGCGCGAGGACGCCCGCGAGTGGCTCGACCTGGTCGGCCTGGCGGACCGCGGCGGGGTGGTCACGCGTCAGCTCTCGCTCGTGGAGCGCAAGCTTGTCGAGCTCGCGCGCGCCCTCGCCACGCGTCCGCGCGTGCTGCTCCTGGACGAGATCCTGTCCGGCCTGGCCCCCGCGGAGACCGACCGCGTCCTCGGGCTCATGCGCGGCTTGCGCGATCGCGCCGCCGCGACCGTGCTGTGGGTCGAGCACCTGATGCGTGCCGTCGCCGGCACGTGCGATCGTGTGATCGTCCTGCACCACGGCGAGAAGCTCGCCGAGGGCGCGCCCGCCGCGGTCATGAACGATCCCGCCGTGATCGACGCGTATCTCGGGCGCCGCACGCTCCGCAGCCGCGACGGCGCCGTGGTGCGCCGGTGACGTCGCTCCTGTCCGTCGACGCGCTCGCGACGGGCTACGGCGACCTGCAAGTGCTCTGGGACGTCAGCCTCGACGTGCGCGAGGGCAGCTTCACGACGCTGATCGGCGGCAACGGGGGCGGCAAGACGACGACGCTCAGGTCGATCTCGGGCCTGGTCGCGCCGTGGCGGGGCGGGGTGCGCTTCGGCGACCGCGACCTCGTGGGCGTCGGGGCCAACCACATCGCCGCGCTCGGCATCGCCCACGTGCCCGAGGGCCGGCGCGTGTTCACGCTCATGAGCGTGGAGGAGAACCTCGAGCTCGGCGCCTACGCGCCGGCGGCGCGCGCGCGGCGGACGGAGACGATGCGGGAGGTGTTCGCGCTGTTCCCGCGCCTGGCCGAGCGCCGCGCTCAGATCGCGGGCTCGCTCTCGGGGGGCGAGCAGCAGATGCTCGCCATCGGCCGCGCGCTCATGGCGCGCCCGCGCCTGCTCATGCTGGACGAGCCGTCCATCGGGCTGATGCCGCGCCTGGTGGAGACGCTGTTCGACACGCTGGTCGAGATCAACCGGCGCGGCCTCACCATCCTGCTCGTCGAGCAGAACGTGCGCGAGGCGATGGCCGTGGCCACGGACTTCTACGTCCTGGAGAACGGTCGCATCGTGCGCACTGGAACGAGCGCCGACTTCGTCGAGGACGAAGAGCTGCGCGAAGCCTATCTCGGTGTCAAAGGAGAGTCGTCATGATCCGTGTCGTCGTCGTCGTGCTCACCGCGCTGCTGACCCTCGCCGCGCCCGTCGCCCACGCCCAGCAGAAGTCGGAGATCCTCGTCGGCGCCTCGTTCTCGACCACGGGGCGCTTCAGCACCGAGGCCGCCGAGCACCTGCGCGCCTACCAGATGTTCATCGACGAGACCAACGCCGCGGGCGGCGTCATGGTGAAGAGCCTGGGCAAGAAGCTGCCGATCAAGCTCGTGCAGTACGACGACCAGAGCGACCCCTCGGCGGCGGCGAAGCTCTACGAGAAGCTCATCACGTCGGACAAGGTCGACCTGCTGTTCAGTCCCTGGGGCAGCGGCCCGAACTTCGCGGTGACCGCGGTGACGGAGAAGCACAAGGTGCCGATGGTGCTGGCCTCGGCGTCCGCCGACAACATCTTCAACCGTGGCTTCAAGTACATCTACGCCACCACCGACATCGCCTCCGTCCTGCCGCGACCGCTGATCGACGTGCTGAAGGCCAAGAAGGCCGACGTCAAGAAGGTCGCGGTGCTCTACGAGAACTTCCTGTTCACCACGTCGCTGAACGAGGTGTTCAGCAAGTCCGTCAAGGACGAGGGGTTCGACCTCGTGCTGAACGAGCGCTATCCGCTCGCGAGCCAGGACTTCTCGGGGATGATGACGAAGGTCAAGGCGGCGAACCCCGACGCGCTCATCACGCTGTGCATGATGCCGGCGTGCATCTACGCCACCCGTCAGGCGCGCGAGGCCGGCGTCACGCCGAAGTTCTTCCACATCAACATCGGGCCGATGTACGTGAAGGAATATATGGACCCGCTGGGCCCGAAGAACACCGAGGGCATCGTCGAGACGGGGTTCTGGCATCCCGACCTGCCGTACCCGGGCGCGCGCGCGTTTCACGACCGGTTCACCGCGCGCTACGGCCGTCCGCCGTCCACCGACGCCGCCTACGCGTGGATGGCGGCCCAGCACCTGTTCCAGGCCGTGGAGAAGGCCGGCACGCTCGATCGCGAGGCGATCAACGCGACGTTCAAGAAGGAGGAGTTCACCAGCATCGGCGGCTCGTTCAAGTACGACGAGCGCGGCGTCAACGTGCACCCGCGCCCCTTCCTCTCCCAGGTGCAGGACGGCAAGCGCGTGGTCGCCTGGCCCGCGGACCTGACCAAGACGCCGCTCCGCTTCCCGCTGAAGTAAGCGCGAGATGAAGGCACGCATCGTCGCCCTCGCGTGGGCCCTCCTGCTCGGCACGGTGATCTCCGCCGCCGCGCAGAAGTCGGAGATCACCGTGGGGGCCGCGCTGCCGCTCACCGGTCGCTTCAGCACGGAGGGCACGGAGTTCCTGAAGGCCTACCAGCTCTTCGTCGAGGACACGAACGCCGCGGGCGGCGTCATGGTGAAGAGCGTGGGCAAGCGACTGCCGCTCCGGCTCGTGCACTACGACGACCAGAGCGATCCCTCGGCCTCTGCGCGCCTGTACGAGAAGCTGATCACCAGCGACCGGGTCGACCTGGTTCTGGGCCCGTGGGGCAGCGGGCACAACTTCGCCGTCACCGCGGTGACGGAGAAGCACAAGATCCCGCTCGTCACCGCCTCGGCCGCGGCGGACTCGATCTTCAACCGCGGCTTCAAGTACATCTTCAACACCACCGACGTCGCGTCGTACATGCCGGGCGCGATCGTCAGCTATCTCAAGACGCGGCAGGCCGACGTGAAGTCCGTCGCCGTGCTCTACGAGAACTTCCTGTTCACCACGAGCCTGCACGATGTGCTCGTGAAGGAGCTGACGGCGGCCGGCTTCAAGATCGTGCTCGACGAGCGCTACCCGCTGGCGGGCAAGGACTTCACCGGTCTCTGGACGAAGGCCAAGCTGGTGAATCCCGACGCCGTGATCGTCTACAACGTGATGCCGGCGTCGATCTACGCCACCCGCCAGCTGCACGAGATCGGCCTCGTGCCGAAGTTCTACTTCGTCAACATCGGGCCCACGTACACGAAGGACTTCATCGACGCGCTCGGCAAGGGCAGCGAGGGCGTGGTGGAGTTCGGCTTCTTCAATCCCGATCTGCCGTTTCCCGGAACGAAGGAGTTCTCCGCGCGCTTCCGCGCGAAGTTCGGGGCGGTGCCCGCCGCCGACGCGTTCCCCGCCTACACGGCGGGGCAGATCCTGATGCAGGCGGTGGAGCGCGCGGGCACGCTGGAGCCCGAGAAGATCAACGAGGTGTTGCACCGCGAGGAGTTCATGACGGTGGGCGGCAAGTACAAGTACGACGAGCGCGGCGTGAACACGTATCCCAAGCCGTTCCTCACCCAGGTGCAGGACGGCAAGCTGGTCATCGTGTGGCCGCAGGAGCTCACCCCGCACAAGCTCCGCTTCCCCGTGTTCGGCAAGTAATCGTGCAGATCGACGTCCTCGTCGTACCCGAGCGCGATCGGCTCGAGCCCACCGTCGATCTCGTGCGCGACCTGGAGGCGAGCGGCATCGGCTGCGCGTGGATCGCCGACTCCCCGCCGCTCCTGTGGCCGGACGTCTACATGACGATGGCGCTCTGCGCGGGCGCGACGTCGCGTATCACGCTGGCGCCCGGCGTCACCAATCCGCTCACCCGCCACGTCAGCGTGACCGCGAACGCGATGCTGACCCTGCATCGCCTGTCGGGCGGCCGCACCGTCTGCGGCATCGGCGTGGGCTACAGCGCGGTTCGCGCCGTCGGGATGAAGCCCGCCACCCTCGGCACGCTGGACGCGTACGTGCGCGAGCTCCGGCGGATCTTCGAGTCGCAGGGCGTCACGATCCCCATCTACATCGCGGCGAGCGGACCGAAGGCGCTCCTCGCCGCCGGACGCAGCGGCGACGGCGCGATGGTCACGGTCGGGACGCATCCGGCCCTGCTGCGGCGCGCGCTCGAGCGGATCCACCAGGGCGCGCGCGAGGCGGGGCGCGATCCCGACGCCACCGACGTCGTGTTTCTCGCCGGCCTCGCCATCTCGGACCGCTGGGAGGAAGCCAAGCGGGAGGCCAGCCCGGTGGCGGCGCGCCGAGCGAAGGACGCGGAGTTCCATCCCGAGTTCTTCCTCCCCCCGGAGCTCGAGCACCTGCGGCACGACGCCGAGGTCGTGGCCCGCGCGTACGACGTCCAGCGCCACGTCGATCCGCACGCGCCGCACAACCGCCTCGTCACCGACCAGCTCGTCGACGCGCTCACGCTGGTCGGCACACCCGAGCGCGTGTGCGAGCAGATGGAGGGCATGCGCCAGGCGGGCGCGCGACGCGTCGCGCTCTATCCGGCCGGCGTCGAGCGCCGCCGTGCCGTCGAGCGCTTCGTGGGCGACGTGATGCCTCGCCTCGTGTGATATCCCGCGTGAGGCGGAGGCCGGCATGAGCAAGACCAGTGTGGTCGTGGCCCTCGTTCTCTGCGCCGCGCTCGCCGGCGGTGTCGGCGGCGAGAGCGCGGCGCAGGCGAAGCCCGAGGGCGAGATGCGATGGGCGCTCTACGTGACGCTGTCGCCGGTGTGGTTCGACCCCGGCGAGGTCACGGGACAGCTCACGCCGTTCTGGGTGCTTTACGCCCTGCACGACGCACTCGTGAAGCCGATGCCCGGCAACTTGCTGACGCCGTGCCTCGCGACATCGTGGACGGTCAGCCCCGACGGCAAGGTCTACGAATTCCTGCTCCGCAAGGGGCTGACGTTCCACAACGGCGACCCGTTCACGGCCGATGACGTGAAGTTCAGCTTCCACCGCGCGAAGGGCGCGCGTCTGCTGCACGAGAAGGTGCGCGACGTCGTCGTCGTCGATCCGTACCGCGTCCGCTTCGTGCTGGGCGAGCCGTGGCCCGACTTCATGGCGTACTACGGCACGCTGGTGAGCGGCGCGGGCTGGGTCGTGCCGAAGAAATACGTCGAGCGCGTGGGCGACGACGGCTTCAAGCGCCAGCCCGTCGGGCTCGGCCCGTATCGGTTCGTGAGCCACACGCCGGGCGTCGAGCTGGTCATGGAGGCGTTCGAGGGGTACTGGCGGAAGATGCCGTCGGTGAAGCGCCTCGTGTTCAAGAGCGTTCCCGACTCCGTCACGCGCCTGGCCATGCTCAAGCGCGGCGAGGTGGACGTGGCGTACCTGCTGGACGCGCCGCAGGCGCAGGAGGTGAAGCGCGACCCGAACCTGAAGCTCGCGTTCTCGGGTGGCATCGCCGTGTGGTTCCTCGATTTCCTCGAGCAGTGGGACCCGAAGTCGCCCTGGGCCGACCGCCGCGTGCGGCTCGCCGCCAACTACGCGATCGACCGCGCCGCGCTCAGCGAGGCGGAGACGCTCGGCGCCTCCAGGCCGTCGGGCAGCTTCGTGCCGCGCACGTTCGAGTTCGCGCTGCCCATCGATCCCTATCCGTACGATCCCGCGCGCGCCCGCGCGCTCCTCGCCGAGGCCGGCTATCCCGGCGGGTTCGACGCCGGCGAGCTGCACCAGCTACCCCCGTACTTCTCGCTCGGCGAGTCGCTCATCGACTACTGGCGCGCCGTCGGCATCCGCATGAAGATGCGCCCGATGGAGCGCGCCGCCTACTTCGCGGCCCTCTCCACCAAGAAGCTCAAGGGCGTGTGCGTGTGCACGAGCGCGCTCTACGGCAACGCCGCCTCCCGTATCTCCGAGCTCTTTCCCAGCGACGGGGCGTGGGCCTACGGCGGCTACCCCGACGTCGACGCGCTCTACAAGCAGCAGGCGCGCGAGACCGATCGCAAGAAGCGGGAGGCGCTCCTGCACGAGATCCAGCGGATCATGCACGAGCGCGTCCGCATCGGCCCGATCTGGCAGTACACGTGGCCGAGCGGACTCGGCCCGCGCGTGGCCGAGCCCGCCCTCATGCTCATCGACCCCTATCCATGGTCCGCACCGCTGGAAGAGGTGAGGCTCAAGAAATGACGCCGGTCACTTCAGCTATCCGACGCTGCTAGCGTGTTCTTCCCCTCGACCGCACGCCACGCATCACCGGAGCGAGATCGCGACCGTCCTCACGATCGCGAGCGGCTCTCCGCCCGACAGCGGGATCGCGACGTACTGCATCGAGGTGATCGACCCGACGCCGAGGTGATCGAGCGCTCCCGTATACTCGTGCACTCATGAGCGCCTCCATCAGCGTCGAGAAGTTCGGCATCGGCCAGTCCGTGCGTCGCATCGAGGATCCCCGGCTCGTGCAGGGCTCGGGACGCTACGCGGACGACGTCACGCTGCCGCGCCAGGCCTACGCGGTCGTCGTGCGATCGCCGCACGCCCACGCGCGCATCCGGGGCATCGATGCGAGGGCGGCGCGCGCCGCGTCTGGCGTGCTCGCCGTCCTCACCGGTGACGACCTCGCCCGCGATGGAGTCGGCCACCTGCCGACCGATGCGTCGCGCAAGCGAGCCGACGGCTCGCCCGCGGTCACCACGCCGCGCCCCGCCCTCGCGCGCGAGCGCGTCCGCCACGTCGGCGAGCCCGTGGCGCTCGTCGTGGCGGACACCATGGACACCGCCGTCGACGCGGCCGAGCGGGTCGCGGTGGACTACGAGCCGCTGCCCGCGGTGAGCGCGACGGCCGACGCGCGGACGCCCGGCGCGCCTCTCGTGTGGGACCACGCGCAGGACAACGTCGCCTTCGTGTGGGAGGCCGGCAATGCGGACGCGGTCCCGCGCGGGTTCGCGACGGCGACACACGTCACGAAGCTCGACTTCGTGGTCACGCGGGTCGCCGCGGCGCCGCTCGAGCCGCGCGCCGCCGTCGGCGAGTACGACCGTCGCAGCGGGCGCTACACGCTCTACACCGGCACCCAGCACCCGCACGCGCTGCGGACACAGCTCGCCGAGGGCATCTTCAAGGTGCCGCAGACGCAGCTCCACGTCCTCACCGGCGACGTGGGCGGTAGCTTCGGCATGAAGAGCGGCGTCTATCCCGAGGTCGTGCTGGTGCTGTGGGCGGCGCGACGCCTGGGTCGACCCGTGAAGTGGACGTCGGATCGCCGCGAGGGATTCGTCACCGACGAGCATGGTCGCGACAACGTCTCGACGGCGGAGCTGGCCGTCGACGCGACCGGGACGTTCCTCGCCCTCCGCGTCGCGATCGGCCTCAACATCGGCGCGTATCTCACCCCGCGCAGCGCGGGTCCGGGCACCAACAACGTGGGCGGCGTGGCCGGGATGTACACGACGCCGGCGATCCACGTGCAGACCACGGGGATCTTCAGCCACACCACGCCGACCGGCCCGTATCGCGGCGCCGGCCGTCCCGAGGCGACGTACGCCATCGAGCGCATCATCGACGTCGCGGCGCGCGAGCTCGGCGTCGATCCCATCGAGCTGCGCCGGCGCAATCTCATTCCGTCGCCCGCGATGCCGTTCAAGACGGGCCTGGTGTTCACGTACGACTCCGGCGACTTCGCGCGCGGCATGGACCTGGCGCTCGAGGCGGCCGACGCCTCGGGCTTCGAGAAGCGACGGCTCGAGGCGCGGCAGCGGGGCGCGCTGCGCGGTCTCGGCATCGCCAACGCCATCGAGGTCGCGGGCGGGCCGTACACCGCGCTCAATCCCGACACCGCGCAGGTGCGCGTCAACGCCGACGCATCGGTGACGGTGTTCGCGGGCTCGACGTCGATGGGGCAGGGCAACGAGACCGCGTTCGCGCAGATCGTGGGCGATCGACTGGGCGTGCCCGTCGAGCGGATCCAGGTGCTGTGGGGCGACAGCGATCTCCTCGATGCCGGACGCGGCAACGGCGGGTCGGGCGCGCTCAGCGTCGGCGGCTCGGCCGTCGCGCGCGCCACCGACCGCATCGTCGAGCGTGGACGCCGCATCGCCGCGCGATTGCTCGAGGCGGCGCCCGAGGACATCGGGCTGCACGACGGTCGCTTCACCGTCGCGGGCACCGACCGCGGCGTCACGTTCGCCGCGGTCGCGCGCGCGGCCTATCAGCCCAGGCAGCTGCCGCCCGGCCTCGAGCCCGGCTTCAGCGAGACGGCGGCGTTCGCCCCGCCGGCAGTGACGTTTCCGAACGGGTGTCACGTCTGCGAGGTCGAGATCGACGAGGCCACGGGCGCCTCGCGCATCGTGCGCTACACGGTCGTGGACGACGTCGGCCGCATGGTCAACCCGATGCTGGTGAAGGGGCAGATCCACGGCGGCGTGGCGCAGGGACTGGGGCAGGCCCTGTTCGAGGACCTCACCTACGATCCCGCCACCGGGCAGCTGCTCGCGGGCACGTTCATGGACTACGCGATGCCGCGCGCGGAGGACGTCCCCTCGTTCGACGTGTCGTCGCACGAGGTGCCGACGGCGGTGAATCCGCTCGGCGCCAAGGGCGTGGGCGAGGCGGGCACGGTGGGCGCGCTGCCCGCGTTCATGAACGCGGTGAACGATGCGCTCGCGCCGCTCGGCGTGCGGCACCTCGACATGCCGGCCACGCCCGGGCGCGTGTGGCGCGCGATCCGCGACGCGCGCGCCCGTCCCGGCGCGTCCTGACGACGTGCCGAGAGCGACCCGGGCGACCCTCGTGACCCCGGTGGTGCTCGTGCTGCTGGTCTCGCTCGTGATCGCAGGCCGCGGCATCGTGCCCGCGCACGCGCAGGAGGCGCCGCGCGCGGGCGGCGAGCTGACCTTCGTGGTGCCCGCGGAGCCGTCGACCCTGGACGCGCATCGCGAGGGCACGTTCGCGCTCATCCAGCCCGCGGCTCCGCACTACAACACCCTCCTCCGCATCGATCCCGCCGACCGCACGGGCACCCGGGTCGTCGGCGACCTCGCCGAATCCTGGACGATCACCGAGGGCGGACGGCTCTACACGCTCAAGCTCCGGCGTGGCGTCCGGTTCCACGACGGCAGCGAGCTGACGTCGCGCGACGTCAAGGCGAGCTACGACAAGATCATCGACCCGCCCGCCGGCGTGACGTCGTTCCGCAAGGGCCAGTACACCGACGTCGTGGCCGTGGAGGCGCCCGACGCGGTCACGGTGACGTTCCGGTTGAAGTGGCCGTCGGCGTCATTCCTCATCGCGCTCGCCTCGCCGTTCAACTGGATCTACAAGGCCGACATCCTGGCCCGCGATCCGCGCTGGTACGAGAGCAACGTCATGGGGACGGGGCCGTTCACGTTCGTGGAGTACGTGCGCGGCTCGCACTGGGTGGGCAAGAAGAACCCCGCGTACTGGGATCGCCGCAAGCCGTACCTCGACGGCTACCGCGCCATCTTCATCAAGGACGCCGCCGCGCAGGTGGCCGCGGTGCGGGCGGGGCGCGCGCACGTGCAGTTTCGCGGCGTGACGCCGCCGGAGCGCGACAGCATCGTGAGCGCGCTGGGCTCGCGCGTCGTGGTGCAGGAGAGCCCGTGGGACTGCGTGCTCCTCGTGGCGGCCAACCACGAGAAGAAGCCGTGGGACGACAGGCGTGTCCGTCGCGCCCTGACGCTCGCCCTCGATCGCCACCAGGCGTCGCAGGCGCTGTCGCGCATCGCCATCGTGAAGCTCGTCAGCGGCGTGCAGGTGCCCGGCACGCCGTACGCCACGCCGCCGGGCGAGCTCGAGAAGCTCGCCGGCTACGGGCGCGACGTGGAGAAGTCACGCGCGGAGGCGCGCCGTCTCCTGCGCGAGGCCGGCGTGCCCGACGGCTACCGCTTCAGCTTCAAGAACCGCGGCGTGGCCATGCCCTACGAGCCATCGGCATCTGGCTCGTCGACCAGTGGAAGCGCGTCGGCCTCGACGCGCGCCACGAGTTCCTCGAGGCCACGAAGTGGAACAACGAGGTTCGCGCCGGCGACTTCGAGGTCTCGATGGACACGCAGTGCGGGTACGCCGTCGAGCCCGATCTGGATCTCGCGAAGTTCCAGTCGAAGGGCGTGAGCCACAACAACTACGCGCGCTACGTCGACCCCGTGCTGGACGACCTCTACGCCCGCCAGAGCCGCGCCACTGACCTCGACGAGCGCCGCCGGCTGGTGCGCGACTTCGAGCGTCGCCTGCTCGACGAGGAAGCGCACTACCTCTACACGCTGCAGTACCACCGCATCGTCCCCCACAGCGCGAGGCTGAAAGGCTGGACCATCACACCAAGCCACTTCCTGAACCAGCAACTCGACGGCGTCTGGCTGTCGGACTAGCTGGCGCTCCGTCAGTCGAGGATCTGGTCGGCCTGGACGAGGAGCGACGCGGGGATCGTGAGGCCGAGCGTCTTGGCGGTGCGGCGGTTGATGACGAACTCGAACTTGGTGGGTTGCTCGATGGGGAGGTCTGCGGGTTTGGCGCCCTTGAGGATGCGGTCGACGTAGGTGGCGGCGCGGCGGAAGAGGTCGGGGAAGTCGGGGCCGTAGGCCATGAGACCGCCGGCGTCGACGAACTCGCGGGGACCGGAGACGGTGGGGAGTCGACTCTTGAGCGCGACGTCGAGGATCTGGGGCCAGTGGTCCCGGACGGTGAGGTCGACCACGAGCGCGTTCGGGTGGGTGGTCTTCACGGTCGTCAGGGCCTGGTCGACGTCGGCCCGAGTGCGGATGAGGAGCGTGGTGACCTGCACGCCGATCGCGCGTCCCGCGCTCTCGGTTCCGATCACGGCCTGTCGCACCGTGGAGGCGTTGGCGACGAAGGCGAGCCGCGAGAGGTCGGGAACCAGCGTCTTCAGGAGCTCCACCCGCTTGCCCGCCATCTCGGCCACCGTGGCGGAAAGTCCCGTGATGTTGGCGCCCGGGTGCGCGAGGCTCGCGGCGAAGTGCTCGCCCACTGGATCGCCGCTGAACGCCATCACGACGGGAATCGTGCGAGTTGCCGCCTGAACGGCGCGGACGGCCGGCGTCGGCGCCGCCACGATCACGTCCGGCTTCAGGCTGACGAGCTCGGCGGCCAGCTCCGGCAGTCGATCGAAGCGGCCGCCCGCGTAACGGACATCGACCACGACGGTCTGGCCCTCGACGTAGCCGAGCTCGCGCAGCCCCTGGCGAAACGCCGCCTCCTGCCGGGCGCCCGCCGACGCTGACAGCGGCGAGAGATAGGCGATGCGCTCGGGCCGGGCGAGCGGCTGAGCGTCTCCGCGCTGCGGCATGACGACTGACAGCAGGACGAGCATCAGCACGACGAGGACCGAAGGGCTCACCGCGCCGATCTTCCACCAGCGTGTCGCGTCAGCGCAACCCGGTCGCCCTGCCGCGGCGCGGCTCTGCAAGGGCCCGCTGACGGAGTGCAAAGAATTCGCTCGTCGCGGCGTCGGCGTTTCGCATGTTGCGCCACGAGCAGCCGCGCGCGGACGGCCGGATGCTGGCATTCATCCTGCGTCTGCGGGGCGCCGTGGTGGTGCACGCAGTCGACACCCCGAGCGTCTCGCCCGTCGTCTCCGTCGTCATCTGCACGCACAACCGCGCGTCCTGGCTCGAGGGCGCCATCGCGAGCGTGCTCGCGCAGCGGGACCCGCCGCCACACGAGACGATCGTCGTGGACAACTGCTCCAGCGACAACACGCGCGCGGTCGTCGAGCGCCACCCCGCACACGTGCGCTACGTCTACGAGCCCGCCCTCGGTCTCGGCTACGCGCGCAACACCGGCTGGCAAATCGCGCGCGGACGGTACATCGCCTACCTCGACGACGATGCCGTGGCCGGTCCCGGGTGGCTCCGCGCCATCGTGGCGGCGTACGAGCAGTTCCCTCACGCCGGCGTGGTGGGCGGACGCGTGGAACCGATCTGGGAGTGTCCGCCGCCGGTGTGGCTCTCCGCGAAGCTGACGCGCGCGCTGTCCATCATCCACTGGTCGGACACCCCGCTCGTCATCCACGATCCCGAGGTGCAGTGGATCGTCGGCGCGAACATGGCCGTGCCGCGCGAGCTGCTTGCCCGCCTGGGTGGATTCGCCCTCGAGCTCGGGCGGCGCGGCCGCAACCTCATGTCGAACGATGAGCTCCACGTCGAGCGACAGCTCGTGCGGCTGGGGCATCCGTGCCTGTACTACCCCGAGATGGCGGTCCGACATCTCGTGCCGGGCGCGCGGCTGCAGCGACGCTGGTTCGCGCGCCGCTACTTCTGGCAGGGCGTCTCGGACGTGGCCATGGCCTTCTCGGAGAACGGCACCTCGCTGGCCGCGCGTGCCTGGCTCGCCGCCCGCGAGGTGGCCCGCCTCCTGTGCGAGCCCCTCCGGCTCGCGCGCGCCTTCATCCCGTCGTGGGATCCGGTCACCGTGAGCGCCCAGTGCGTCACGTGGGCCGCCTTCGGCCGCCTGGCCGGTCTCCTCGGCGCGGCCGGCGTCCGTCCCACTACTTGATCCAGTCAACTAGATCGTTGACAATGCCGGCCTCATGGCACGGCGGGGTCACGGTGCGACGTCCGCGACCGATCCGGCCGGACAGGTCGCGGCGGTGCGACGGTTCAACCGCTTCTACACGCAGAAGATCGGCGTGCTGCGCGAGGGGCTCGTCGGCACGGCGTTCTCGCTCAGCGAGGCGCGTGTGCTCTACGAGCTGGCTCATCGCGAGCGCCCGACCGCGGCCGAGCTGGGCCGCGACCTCGGGGTCGACGCCGGGTACCTGAGCCGGATCCTGCGCGGCTTCGCGCGCCGCGGGCTCGTGGAGCGCGCGCGCTCCAGCCGCGACGGCCGGCACGTTCATCTCTCCCTCACCGCGCGGGGGCGCGCCGCGTTCGCGCCGCTCGACGTGCGGTCGCACGACGCCGTCGACACG
>JBKPPN010000494.1:0-19941 GCA_046733575.1 Candidatus Methylomirabilota bacterium
GGTGAGGACGGCGATCGCCAGAACACCGGCCACCGCTGCTGCCGTTTCCCACGTTGGCGTTCGCACGTCCCCGGAGGCGTCGCAAGAGGCACGCCAACTACGGACGTCGCGGACTGCCGGGCCCCGTCGGGCCGGGCGACCAGGCTTTACACTGACGATCGGTGACCTCCCGAGGCGTGGTGCTCCTCGTCGTCCTCGCCGCGCTCTTCGCGTCGGCGCGGAGCCCGGCCGCGCCGCCCGCACGGGTCTTCGTGAGCGCCGAGAAGTCGAACGACGTCACGGTGGTCGATGCCGGCACGCGAACGGTGTTGGGACGGATCGCGGTCGGACGTCGACCGCGGGGCATCGCGGCCAGTCCGGACGGGCGGCTCGTCTACGTGGCGAACAGCGACGACAACGCGGTGAGCGTCATCGACACCGAGGCGCTCCGCGTGGTGGCGACGTTCCCTGCGGGCCTCGATCCCGAAGGGCTCGCGGTCAGTCCCGACGGGCGCCGGATCTACGTCGTCAACGAGAACGACGCCGCGCTCACCGTCATCTCGACCGACTCGCGCGCCATCGAGGCGCGCGTCCCCGTCGGCACGGAGCCCGAGATGGTCGTGCTCTCCCCGGACGGCGCGCTGGCCGCGGTGACCAACGAGACATCCAACGACGTGTACTTCGTGACGACGGCGACGTCCGCCGCCGCGCCGCCGCTGGCCGTGCCCAAGACCCCGCGTGGCGCGCGCTTCAGCGCCGACGGCGGACGTCTGTGGGTGGCGAGCGAGAAGGACCACGCGGTCTCGATCGTCGACGTGGCGGCGCGCCGCGTTCTGCGCAGCGCACCCACGGGCGGACAGCGCCCCGTCGACGTGGTGCTGAGTCGCGACGGCCGGCACGCCTGGGTCTCGCACGGCCTCTCGGGCGACGTGCGTCTCCTCGACGCCTCCACGCTGCAGGTCCTCGCCACCGTTCCCGTCGGACCGCGTGCCTGGTGGATGGCGCTGGACGACGGCGTCCTCTGGGTGACCGTGGGCCGTGCCAACGAGATCGTCGCGGTGGACACGGCCCGACGCACCGTCATCGCACGCGTTCCCGCCGGCACGCTTCCCTGGGGCGTCACGATCGCGCGTCGGCGCTGAGCGCCGTTTTCTGACGCGACGCCCCCCGGCGCGCGGCCGCGGGCATGACAGTTGCGAGCAGACCCACGGCCGCGGCACCTCCAGATCAGGAGTGATCGATGTCCGAAGAGACAGTGACGACGAACGGCACGGAGCGACGCGTGTCGGCAACCGAGCTTCTGGCCCA
The DNA here is from genome assembly GCA_046733575.1 of Candidatus Methylomirabilota bacterium. Classification (GTDB taxonomy): domain Bacteria; phylum Methylomirabilota; class Methylomirabilia; order Rokubacteriales; family CSP1-6; genus JBKPPN01. The sequence continues at coordinate 1,288 of JBKPPN010000494.1, forward strand.
GGACCATGAGGACGTGCGCGAGATGAAGCGCCGATACGAGGCGCCCGAGCTGGCGTCCACCGAGAAGCGCATCCTCGCTCACGAGGTGTTCCTCGCGCTCGAGATCCACGCGTCCATCGAGGAGAAGATCTTCTATCCCGCGGTGGCGAGCGCACTCGGTCGTGAGGGCGAGCGGCTCGTGACCGAGGCCGTGCAGGAACACAAGGACGTGAAGAACGCGATCGCCGCGCTCCGCACGCTCGCCCTCGGCCAGCCCGCCTTCGACGAGCAGTTCCTGGCGATGCTCGCCGACGTCGAGCACCACGCCGAGGCGGAGGAGCGCGAGATGTTTCCGCGCGCCGAGGCCGCGCTGGGCGACGAGCTCAGCGCGCTCGGATCGCGACTCCAGATGCTCGAGACGACGCTCCTGCGAGCCAAGGTCAAGGCGGGCGCGGCGTGAGGAGGCCCCGATGGGAATGAATCCGTTTCGCGAGCGAGGCGTGCCGATCGAGAAGCAGTTCCGCCCCTGGACGCAGGTGGCCCTCCCGCCCTACCGCAAGCAGGAGGTCGACGCGTTCACGCGCTGCCGCATCATTTTGATGAACGGCATCGAGAACGAGGCCAGCGTCTTCGGCCACGGGTTCGCGCGGGTCAGCGACGACGCGACGCTCAAGGGCTGGCTCGCCACCGTGCGTCGCGTCGAGCATCAGCAACAGAACACCGTGAACTGGCTCAACCCGGCGGACCAGAGCGTGCTCGAGACGACCATCGGCTACGAGCAGGTCGCCGTCGAGCTCACCGCGTACCTCGCGCAGACCGAGCCCGATCCGTACGTCAAGGCGGCCTTCGACTTCGGCCTGCTCGAAGACTTCGATCACCTCTACCGGTTCAGCCAGCTCCTGGACCTGATCCACGGCAAGGACCCGAACGAGATCCTGCAGGGACGGACCGACGTCGTGCCCGGACGTCCGACCCAGGACCACCACAACGATCCGTTCCTGCGCGTGCTGAAGCACTACGAGAAGAACCGCGCGCACCCGCGCTCGAAGGTCAACGTGCTGACGCTGATGGCGGGCGAGCAGCAGACGATGAACTTCTACAAGACGGTGGGCAACCTCTATGGGAGCCCGGAGGCGCGCCGGCTGTACGCCGAGATCTCGGAGGTGGAGGAGGAGCACGTCACGCAGTACGAGTCGCTCATGGATCCCCGCGAGACGTGGTTCGAGCGCTGGGTGCTCCACGAGTTCACCGAGGTGGCCAACTATTACACGTGCTACAGCACCGAGGTCGATCCGCGCATCAAGTCGATCTGGGAGCTGTTCCTCGCGTACGAGCTGGAGCACCTGCGCATCGCGGGCGAGATGTTGAAGGAGCAGCAGGGCATCGATCCGGAAGAGCTCTGTGGCGGCGAGCTCCCCACCCCGGCCACGTTCGAGACCAATCGCCAGTACGTGACGGAGGTGCTCGAGAACACCGTCGATCTCCGGCTCGTGCAGGGGGGTGAGCTGGTGGACCGTCGCGAGCTTCCCGCGGACTGGCGCAGTCACGGCTACCAGCGTCTCGTCCTCGCGGGCGGGGCGCCGTCCGAGACGGTGGTGCGGCTCCGCATGGACGCGGCGGGCAAGGAGCTAGTACGCGCCGCCGACGACGAGCTGGCCCGGCGGGCGGGCGAGCTGCGCACCCAGACGCTGGACGGCGAGGACGCGCGCAACACCGCGCCCGCGGAGCCGCCGGCAGAGCTGACGGCGCCCGGGGACGTGGACGATCCCGAGGTGGCCCGACTGGGCGAGCTGGCCACCGAGGTGGAGGACTTCAAGGCTTCACGCAACCAGGGACGACAGAGTCCGCGCAGCACGAAGGAGCGATCCCGGAAGGCGGCCTGACGGGCAGCTCGGCGGCGCGAGTCGTTCGCGGATCCTGACGCCGATCGGCGTGCTGGATTTCGCTGATAGGCTCGTGCTCAGATACCCGGCGGCAGGACGCCGCCGGGTCGTCGCAGGCCAGAGACCATCGCACAGGAAGTGGGATGACGCACCAGGAACAGATCGAAGCGCACCTTCGGAAGCACACTGGCCTGTTCTTCTGCGCCGCCTGCCTCGCCCACGAGGTCGGCACGGCTCCTCACATCGGGCGCGCGATCGTGTGGACGCTCCAGGCGCTGCCCGGCTATGAGATGCGCGGGAGAAAGTGCGTCAGCTGTCTGCGCGGCAAGCGGACGATCCGCCACGTCGGCAGCCATTCCGTCGTGGGCGTCGACGCGCAGATCGCGGTGTTCCTCCTCAGTAACCGCGACATCTACCTCTGCGATGCCTGCGTCGCGTTCGCGACGGAGGTCCCGCTCGCGGAAGTCCGTCGCGTGGTCGCCTACATCGCTCCGCTCGCGGAGTTCGATCGGCGCACCGGCACCTGCACCGTGTGCGCGCGCGCCATCGACGTCACCGCGGCGCTGCCGAGCGACGCCGAGGCCGCCGATCGCGTCAGCCAGATCGTGACGGGGACGGTGCCCTACGGCCGCTGGCGCATCGACCTCTTGTCGTACCGCACGGCGGTCGGCTGGCGGCCCTTCGTGCTCATCAAGGGCGAGCTCGGCGCCGGGATCCCCGATGCCCCGAGCGTGCTATGGAGCGTGTTCCCGACGAAGGCCGAGGCCGACAAGGAAGCCCTCGAGGCCGCCAAGGCCTGGATAGAGAAGCGGACCGCTTGATCAACATGGGGGACGTCCCCCCATGCCCGGCGGTTATCCGCAGTTGACGAAGTTCTAGCCGCCGTTCCAGGCGAAGGGCGCGAAGTGACCGTTGTTGCGGCCGGAGTCGTCGTCCCAGTCGATCCCGAAGGCGTGCATGTGGCTGCGCGTGGCCTTGGCGAGCGCCAGGCGGCTGGCCGCCGGATGGGCGACGTTGTCGAAGTAGATCGGCTCGTTCGCGTTTGCGCCCGGGATGCCCGCCACCGCGACGTCCAGCATGCCGGGGATCGACACCGACCGACGCACGCCGTCTCGCTCGATCCGGATCGCTTTCGCCTGCGCGCCCGCAAACGTCCCGACGAGTGGCCCGAGCGCGCCCATCGGACCGCCGGCCTGGCCGCTCGCGATCATCGTGAGCGCCTCGCGTTGCTCGGCCGTCGCGCGCTCGTCGACCACGACGCCAACCGTCCAGTTGCCCTGGATCATCGGACCGGGCGTTCGCAGCAGCACGGCGAAGCCGAGTCCGTCGAGCGTCGTCGTCCCGTACTGACCGCGCTCCACCTGGAAGACGAGACCGGCGTCGCACCTGCCCTTTGTCGGTGTCGCGGCCAGCCCGGACGTCGGGCACGGACAGACGGAGTCACAGCTGCACGCCTCGAAGTATTCGCCACTCACCTGCCACTTCGGTGTCGCCATCACGCGTGATCCTTATAGTGCCCGCGGAGCGCCTTCGCCGGGCTCCGGCGCTAGCGGCGAGCGGTCAAACGTTGCTCTGCCATTCATCGCCCGCGGAGCGCCTTCGCCCGGCTCCGGCGCTAGCCGGCGAGCGGTCAAACGATGCTCTGCCATTCATCGCCCGCGGAGCGCCTTCGCCGCGGCTCCGGCGCGCGGCGAGCGGTCAAGGGCGGTGTCGATTGTCGTCCATGAACGTTGCGAGCGTCGAGTGCGGCCTCGGCACAGTATCTCACCGCGCGTCGTGTCGGTTCACATCGGGTGGCTGCCGCGGAGCGCGGCGACGAGTTCAGGCCGGAATGCGGTGGCGAGGCCGAGGCCGATGAGGGCCGCGCCGGCGAGGCGGGCGATCCACTGACCGTGTGGCGCGAGTTTCTCGGCGCCGACGAGCGCGGCGATGAGGACGACCCACGCGAGGCCCATCGCGCCGGCCGCCACGAGCACCACCATGAGCGCCCAGCAGCAGCCCAGACAGTAGCCCGCATGCGCGACGGCCATCCCGAGACTGCCGGCGAAGCCCGGGCGCCAGTGGCCGACGAAGAATCCCAGCGGGCTCCGGCAGGCGCGCAGACACGCGTGCTTGAGTGGCGAGAACTGGTATGCGCCGGCGACGATGAGCACGACGGCGACGAGCACGCCGACGCGCTCCTCGGCGACGCTCTCGAGCCACCGCATCGCACCATGGACGGGGATTCCCGACGCGGCCCACACCACCAGGTACACGGCGGTGAACGCCGCGACCACGCCGGCTCGCTGGGCCGCCGGGTGCGATCTCGGCTGGGTGGCGCTGAAGAGCGCGATCATCGGCAGCGCGCTCGGCAGCATCATCGCCGTCATCATCACGGCCCAGCCCATCAGGAAGCCGCGGGGGTCCGACGCATCGTGCGACGTGTCGTCCATGCCCATGCCGGGCATCCCCATGTCGTCGTTCATGACGAGACTCGTGCGGATCACGTCGGCCCACGCGACGGCCGCGAGGACGATCAGGACGACGGCGGCGATGCGGGTCACGCGGTCGCCACCCAAGGCACCGGTGCGAGGAGGCGACGTGCCCACGTCGTGCGACACTCAGCCCTCCGCGACGACGAGGTGGTCGCCGACGACGACGGGACGGTGCGCGACGATCATGAAGCACGTCATCGGGACATCTCCGGCGGGAACGCGAACATTCCCGAAGATCGGTACGGATTCGCAGGCAGTATGCCACCCCCGATGACGGTACGTCATGGCCGCTCGGCACGACGGACGGCGCGGTAGCTTAGTGGTCTCAGATCACGACAGGAGGGCACCGTATGGAGCGGCGCTTCGATCTCGTCGTCGTGGGAACCGGCAGCGCGTCGGCCGTCGCCACGCGGTGTCGCCAGGCCGGCTGGACTGTCGCGGTCGTGGACTGGCGTCCGTTCGGTGGCACCTGTGCGTTGCGTGGCTGTGTGCCGAAGAAGATCCTCGTCGGCGCCGCGGAGGCCGTCCATCACGTGCGCGACATGGCGACCATCGGCGTTCCCGCGCCCGACCTGACCATCGACTGGCCCGCGCTCATGCGCTTCAAGCGGTCGATGATCGACGGGACGCCGCAGCACACCGAGGACAGCTGGGCGAAGATCGGCGTCGAGCAGTTCCACGGGCGCGCGCGCTTCGTCGACGCGACGACGCTGGCCGTGGGCGACGACCGCCTCGTCGGCCGTCGCGTGCTGATCGCGGCGGGGGCCATGCCGGCGCCATTGAAGTTCCCCGGGGCTGATCGCCTCGCCACCAGCGAGGCCTTCCTGAACCTCGACCGCATGCCGGGCCGCGTGGTGTTCGTCGGCGGTGGCTACATCTCGTTCGAGTTCGCTCACGTGGCGGCTCGGGCGGGAGCCCAGGTAACGATCCTCCACCGCGGCGCGCGGCCGCTCGAGGGCTTCGATCCCGATCTCGTCGATCTCCTCGTGCGGCGCACGCGCGAGCTCGGCATTCGCGTGGAGCTCGACACCGAGGTCCTCGGCGTGGACGCGGTCGACGGCGGCGTCGTGGTGCGCGGTCGTCAGCGGGGAGCCGAGCACGGCGTCGAGGCCGATCTGGCCGTCCACGGGGCGGGACGCGTGCCGGAGCTCGACGATCTCGACCTGGACCGCGCCGGCGTCAAGCGTGAGAAGCGCGGCGTCACCGTGAATCACTACTTGCAATCCGTCTCGAACCCCGCCGTCTACGCCGGCGGCGATGCCGCGGCCAGCGGTCCCCCGCTCACCCCGAAGGCCGATCACGACGTCGATGTGCTGACGCGAAACCTGCTCGACGGCAACCGTCTCGCCGTCAACTACGACGGGATCGCGTCGGCCGTGTTCACGGTGCCACCGCTGGCCTCCGCGGGCCTCACCGAGGAGGCGGCGCACGCCGCGGGTCTCAAGTTCCGCACGAGCTGGAAGGACACCGCGGGGTGGTACAACACGCGCCGGGTCGGCGAGACCGCGTCGGGCTTCAAGGTGCTCGTCGAGGACGACAGCGAGCGGATCCTCGGCGCGCATCTCCTGGGCCCCCACGCCGCCGAGGCGATCAACGTGTTCGCCGTCGCCATCCGGCTCAAGATTCCCGCCCGCGACCTGAAGCAGGTGCTGTTCGCCTACCCGACCTCCACGTCCGACATTCGCCACATGCTCTGAGCGTCCAGCACCGACGTCCGGCGATCGCCTCAGCGCGGATGGCGTCCGTGCGCGGCGATGAACGTGGCGAACGCGGCGAGCTGTTGCTTGACGAAGTTCCGGGTCACCGCGTCGGCGATCTGCCCCGTGTTCTCGTCGAGGCGCTCGACACAGTTGCCGATGAAGATCTCGGGCTTGTTGAGGGTCAGCGCGTCGAGAAACACCATCGCCCGCCGCATGTCGTACTGCACACGAGCACCGCCGAGCGGACCCGGGGACGCCGACTGCAGGGCCACCGGCTTCCCGGCGAACGGCTGGTCGTTGAGCCGCGACATCCAGTCGATGGCGTTCTTCAGCGGGCCCGGAATCCCGAAGTTGTACTCGGGCGTCACGAAGATCACACCGTCGGCCTCGCGGATGGCGTCGGCGAGCCTGGAGACCGCAGCGGGAAAGCCGGTCGAATTCTGGATGTCCGCGTTGTAGAGCGGGAACTCGTCGTACGGCGGCGCTTCCTCGATATGCAATCCTTCCGGCGCCAGCCCCGGCAAGGCCTGCATCACCATTCTGTTGTACGAGCCCTTGCGTAGACTGCCGCAGATACTCACGATGTTCAGGGTGCGATCGGACATTGCGCTCCTCCCCCAGCTCGTCTCGGCTGGGAAAATGCTTCCCTGTCACGCGCCAGCGATGTTGCGCGAGCCGTGTTTATGCTCCATCCTCCCGGTGGCGTTCGAGTTGACCGGGCGATGTGAGCATTCGCCTCGGGTGCGGCACGAGAATGGAGATGACTATGGTGGACAGCATCGCGCGACTTCTGGCTCGGCTCCGCAACGAACAGGGCGCGGAGATGGTGGAGTGGATCGTGGTGGTGGCCGTGCTCGCCGTCGTTGCCTTCGCCGTGTTCGGTCCGAACGGAGTCCTCCAGAACGCCCTTCAGGGCGGCATCAACGTCATCGCGAACAGCCTGAATTCGCTTCCGCAGGCGAGTTGACCGAGGGCACCTCGACGGTGGACGAACTCCTCGCACCGATCGGCGGCCGAACCGTCAGGCCGTGTCGGCGGTGACGCCGACGAACTCGGCGAGGACGTCGGCGTGGCGCAGTTCTTGGGGGTGGAGCTCGCGCAGGATCGTGCCCTTCTGGATGAGGAGGACGCGCGAGGCGAGCTCGGCGATGAATTCGAGGTTCTGCTCGACGAGGAGGATGGTCAGGGCCTGACGCTGGTGTAGCTGGCGGAGCACGACGATCAGCTCCTCGATGATCGAGGGCTGGATGCCCTCGGTCGGTTCGTCGAAGAGAATCATCTTGGGGCCGCCGGCGAGACAGCGGGCGATGGCGAGGAGCTGCTGCTCGCCGCCGCTGAGCGCGCCGCCGCGGCGATTGAGGAGCGGGGTGAGACGCGGGAAGGTGGCGAGGATCGCGTCGATCTGCTCGTCGGCGCCCCGGCCGGCGAAGCCCATCCTCAGGTTGTCGCGGACGCTGAGCCCGGGAAAGATCTCGCGTCCCTGCGGCACGTAGCCAAGACCCCGGCGCGCGCGGGCGTACGGCGGCTCGCGCGTGATGTCGAGGCCATCGAAGTCGATCCGTCCGCGCTGCGCGGGCACGAAGCCCATCAGCGTGCGCAGCAGCGTCGTCTTGCCCATGCCGTTGTGACCGAGGACGCCCACGAATTCCCCCGCGGCGACCTCGAGGCCGATGCCGTTCAGGATCGGGATGCGCCCGTACCGAGCGCTGAGGTCGTGCGCGCGCAGGAGCACCGCTCAGTTCCCCCCGTGCTTGCCGAGATAGATGTCGCGGACGGCGGTGTTCTTCAGGATCTGGTCCATGGTGTCCTCGACCAGCACCGCCCCCTGGTGCATCACCGTCACCGTGCGCGCGATCATGCGCACGAACTTCATGTCGTGCTCCACGACGATGAGGGCGTGGGTGCGGTTGATCTCGTGGACCAGCTCGGCCGTCCGCGCGACCTCGTCGTGGGTCATGCCCGCGGCGGGCTCGTCGAGAAGGATCAGCTCGGGATTGCCCGCCAGCACGGTGCCGAGCTCCACCCACTGGCGCAGCCCGTGCGCGAGACGACCGACCAGGGCATCCGCGAGCGCGCGAAGCCCCACGCGCTCGAGGATCTCGTCGGTGATGGCGTCGGCGCGCTGACGCGCGTTCGTGCGCCGCGCCGCGAGCCAGAGATGCTCGCGCACGGTGAGGCCGTCGAAGAGGTTCGGCACCTGGGTCTTGATGCCGATCCCGCGCCGCGCGATGGCATGCGTGTGATCGCCCGTGATGTCCTCGCCGCGGAACAGGATGCGGCCCGCGGTCGGCTCGAGCTGTCCCGTGAGCAGCTTGAAGAGCGTGCTCTTGCCCGCGCCGTTCGGACCGATGAGGCAGCGCAGCTCGCGTTCGCCCACACACAGGTTCACGTCGCGCACCGCCTCGACGCCGCCGAAGCGAATCGAGAGCCCTTCCGTCTGCAGGAGCGGCGCGCTCATGCGGCGCGGCGCGCGCGCACGGCCGACAGCCGCGCGCGCAGGACCGTCAGCGACGGAACGATGCCGCGCGGGACCAGCAGCACGAAGGCCAGGAAGATGATGCCGAAGATCAGGCTGGTGTTGGCGAGCTGCTGCGTCCCCAGCTCCGTGGCGAGGATCTGCATGAGCACGCAGCCGATGATCGGGCCGACCAGGGTGCCGAGGCCGCCCACGATGACCCAGATGATGATCTGCGACGTGGTGGTCAGGCTGAAGACGTTGGGACTGACGAACGCGCCCCAGTTGGCGAAGAGGCTGCCCGCCAGGCCGGCGATCGCGCCGCCGAGCGTGAAGATCAGCAGCTTGTGCAGGCGGACGTCGTAGCCGAGCAGCTCGCAGCGCGTCTCGTTCTCGCGCACGGCCACCACGACGCGGCCGAAGTGCGTGGCGAGCAGTGCGTGCAGTCCGACGTAGACGACCAGCAGCAGCGCCATGACGAGGGAGAACGTCTCGGTGGGATCGAGCAGACGACCCGGGTTGCCCGGCACGTTGAAGGTCGGCAGCGACGGCATCCCGTTGAAGCCGTTCAGCCGTGCGGCACCGATGCGATAGGCGTCACCCGCGGTGCTGTTGGCGAGGTTGAAGAACATCAGCGTCACGCTGAGCGTGATGACGCCGAGGTAGACGTCGCTCAGCCGTCCGTAGAACATGAAGTAGCCGAGCAGCGCCGCGAACGCCGCGGGCAGCACGATGGACAGCGCGATGGCGAGCGTCGACTCGCCGCGATTGACCCCCGTCACCGCGTACGTGTACCCCCCGAGACCGAAGAACGCGGACTGCCCGAAGCAGAGGATGCCGCCGTAGCCCCACACCACGCCGAGGCTCAGCGCCAGGATGCACATGGTGCCGAAGACGGTGAGCTGCAGCAGCTGGAATTCGTCGACCACGAGCGGCGCGCCGAGAGCGACCAGCACCATCGTCGCCGCCGTCACGATGATGCCCGGACTCCACCCGCGTCGCGTCACAGGCTGCCCCGGAAGAGCCGGCCGGTGATCCCGTGCGGGAGCACGCGCAGCAGGACGATGGCCGCGCCGAGGAGCCCGGCTTCGCCGATGACGGGCGTGGTGAGATACGTCAGGAGCTGATTGACGGTGCCGAAGATCGACGCGGCGCTGGCCGTCCCCGCCATGATGGCCGTGCCGCCGCTGATCACGGTGATGAACGCCTTGGCCACGTACGCCGCGCCGACCGTCGGCAGCACGCCGGAGACGGGCGCAAGGAGACCGCCGGCCAGACCGGTCAGCGCCGCGCCCACGCCGAACGTCGCCGCGTAGACGCGCGGGGGGCTCACCCCGAGGGCCGCGGCCATGTTCGGGTTCTCCATCGTCCCGCGCGCCAGGAGGCCGAGTCGCGTCGTGCGCAGGACGACGTAGATGCCCAGCAGCATCGCGCCCGCGACCGCGACGAGGAGCAGTCGATAGAGGCTGATGCTGTAGCGCCCCACCGCGATCCCGCCGAGCGGCGCGCCGATGCCGGCCACGGTGTTGCCGAAGATCGTCGTGACCAGCCCCACGAAGAAGAGACTGAGTCCCCACGTGGCGAGCAGCGTGTCGATCATGCGGCCGTACAGCACCCGGATGATGAGACGCTCCGCCACGACGCCGATGACGCCCACCACCACGGGCGCCACGACGAGCATCGCGATCCAGATGTTGACGCCGCGGTTCGTGGCGACGATCGCGGCGTAGCCGCCCAGCATGAGGAACTCGCCGTGCGCCAGGTTGATCACGCGCATCATCCCGAACACGATGGCGAGACCGACGCTGATCAGCACGAGCGTGGCGATGCCGTTCAGGATCTCCAGCGCGAGGACGGCAGCAAGATCCATCGCGGGCGCACTATAGACTTGGCGTGCGACGCGAGCAAGAACACCGTGACGTTGTCCGCGACGTCAGCGCGTCCCGTTCGGCTTGACACTCACCCCGTGCCGCGCGCAGACTCTGGCCCTCGCAGCGCGCGCGAGCGATTCCAACCCACTCGCCGGGAGGATGTTATGCGGGCGGACCGTCGGAGATTTCTCAAGGCAGCGGGCGGAGCGATCGGTGCGGTGTCTCTGGCCCCGAGCCTCGTCCGGGACGCGGTCGCGCAGGCCAACGTCATCAAGGTGGCGAGCATCCACGATCTCTCGGGCGGCCTCGACATCTACGGGCGGCCGATGGTCGACTGTCTGACCTACGCCATCGAGGAGATCAACGCGGCGGGCGGACTGCTGGGCAAGCAGCTCAAGCTCATCAGCTACGACGCGCAGTCGAACATCCAGCTCTACACGCAGTTCGCCACCGAGGCGGCCACGAAGGAAAAGGTCGCCGTCGTCCACGCGGGCATCACGTCGGCCTCGCGCGAGGCCATCCGGCCCGTGCTGAGGCGGTTCAACACGCTGTACTTCTACAACACGCAGTACGAGGGCGGCGTGTGCGACCGCAACTGCTTCTGCACCGGCTCGACGCCGACGCAGAACGTCGACAAGCTCGTCCCCTTCACGTTGAAGCGCTTCGGCAAGAAGGTCTACACCATCGCGGCCGACTACAACTACGGCCACATCACGTCGAAGTGGGTCAAGAAGTTCGTCCAGGACAATGGCGGCGAGGTCCTCGCGACCGATTACTTCCCCCTCGAGGTGAGCGACTTCGGGCCTGCCATCACGAAGATCCAGGCGGCCAAGCCCGACTTCGTGATGTCCGTGCTCGTGGGCGGCAACCACATCTCGTTCTACCGGCAGTGGGCGGCGTCGGGGATGAACAAGACGATTCCCGTCGCGTCCACGACGTTCGGCAACGGGCTCGAGCAGCAGGTCACCACGCCGGAGGAGCACAAGGGCTACATCGCGGCCCAGAGCTATTTCCAGGAAGTCGACACCCCGACGAACCAGGCGTTCCTCAAGAAGTTCCTCCCGAAGTACGGCGCCACGAGCAAGTACGTCACGTCGCTGGCCATCCAGACCTACCACGGCATGCAGCTCTGGGCGCTCGGCGTGAAGAAGGCCAACAGCGTCGATCGCATGAAGGTGATCGAGGCGCTCGAGAGCAACGTCAGCTTCACCGGGCCGGCCGGCAAGACGGCCATCGACGCGCCGACGCATCACTGCAACCTCGACGTCTACATCGCGGAGGCGCAGAACCGGACGTTCAAGGTCCTCGCGAGCTACCCGCAGCAGCCGCCCGCGGACACCGCCGCCGTCTGCAACCTGAAGAAGAACCCCAACGACAACCAGCAGTACGTCATCGACGTGAAGACATGAGCGAGAGGCGAGCACCGTAGCACTCCGGCGAACACAGTCTCCCGAGCGAGCACCGTAGCACCGCGGAAGGAGGAGTCCCGTGGCCAGCGCAAAGCTTCCCACTCCCGATGAGCTCAAGGCCGTCGGCCGCCAGCTCGGCATGAACCTGTCCGACGCCGACGTCGCGTTCTTCCTCGAGACCATGGGCGGCACCGTCGCGGCGTACCACGCCGTCGAGGCCATGGCCGACCCCATGCCGATCGTGAAGTATCCCCGCACGCCGGGCTACCGGCCCGAGGGCGCGGAGAACAAGTACAACGCCTGGTACTACAAGAGCGAGGTGCAAGGCGCCCCGAACGGCAAGCTGAAGGGCAAGCGCATCGCCCTCAAGGACAACGTGTGTCTGGCCGGCGTGCCCATGATGAACGGCGCGTCGTCGCTGGAAGGCTACGTCCCCGACGTCGACGCCACGATCGTCACGCGCATCCTCGACGCGGGCGGCACGATCATGGGCAAGGTCCACTGCGAGTACTTCTGCTTCTCCGGTGGCAGTCACACCAGCGCGGCCGGCCCCGTGCACAACCCGCGCAAGATGGGCTACTCCGCGGGCGGCTCGTCCTCCGGCAGCGGCGCCGTGGTGGCCGCGGGCGAGGTCGAGATGGCCATCGGCGGCGACCAGGGCGGCTCGATCCGGATGCCGTCCTCCTACTGCGGCGTGTACGGCCTGAAGCCAACGCACGGGCTCGTCCCCTACACCGGCATCTTCCCCATCGAGAACACCCTCGACCACACGGGGCCGATGACCGCGACGGTGGCCGACAACGCCCTCCTGCTCGAGGTCCTCGCCGGCCCCGACGGGCTCGACCCGCGCCAGATGAACGTCAAGACGGCGTCCTACACGAACGCGCTCACCGGTGACGCCCGCGGCATGAAGATCGCGGTCGTGAAGGAAGGCTTCGGCCTTCCGAACTCTGAGAGCGACGTCGACGCGCTCGTGCGCAAGGGCGCGGCTCTGTTCCGGCAGCTGGGCGCGCAGGTGGACGAGGTGTCGATCCCGATGCATCTGGCCGGGATGGCCATCTGGACGCCGATCGCCGTCGAGGGCGCGACGTGGCAGATGCTGAACGGCAACGGCTTCGGCTTCAACTGGAAGGGCCTCTACGTCACCAGCCTCATCGACGCGCACTCGGCGTGGCGGCAGCGCTCCGACGAGTTCTCCGACACGCTCAAGACCACGATCCTGTTCGGGCAGTACGCGCTCAACAAGTACCGCGGCCACTACTACGCCAAGGGCCAGAACCTGGCCCGCACGCTGCGCGCCGCCTACGACACCGTCCTCAAGGACTACGACCTCCTGCTGATGCCCACGCTGCCGCTCAAGGCCACGCCGATTCCCAAGCCGGGCGCGCCGCGCATGGAGATCATCCAGCGCGCGTTCGAGATGCTGCCGAACACCGCGCCGTTCGACGTCACGGGCCACCCGTCGATGAGCGTGCCGTGCGGCATGAACGACGGGCTGCCGGCCGGGATGATGCTGACCGCGAAGCACTTCGACGAGGTGGCGATCTACCGCGCCGCCTCCGCCTTCGAGAAGGCGGGGGACTGGACGGGCATCCGTCCCTGACCGATCCGGCGGAGCGCATGCGCAGGCGGCGCGTGCGCTCCGTGCTCGCTCGCTGACCGGTCGTCCGCCCCGTCCCGATCAGCGCCGGCTGCGCGCGTCCAGCTCGCCGATGATCTCCTTGGCCGTCGAGACCCAGCCGAACTTGTGCGCGAAGTTCTTGAGCACGGCGACCTGCTGGTCGGGCGCGTACGTCGAGACGGCGTCGGACACGACGGTCGTCCAGTAGCCGCGCTTGAAGCTCTCCCGCGCCGTCTCCTCCACGCAGATCTGGGTCACCGTGCCGGTGATCACCACCGACTCGACGTGGCGAGCCTTGAGGAGATCGTCGAGGTTCGTGTTGTGGAAGGCGCCGTAGCCGAACTTGTCCACGATCGGATCAGCCGCCTCGGGATAGAGCTCGTCGATGATGTCCGAGCAATCCCGCTCCTTGCCGATGTCCTCGTAGTAGCGCACGAAGCCTTTCCAGCAGCAGCACACCGGCGGCGCGACCTGCGGTGACCACTCCCACATCGGCGTCCACTCCGGTCCGGCCAGGAACTTGGTGAAGATGATGGGGATGCCGCGCTGGCGGCACGCGGCGATCAGTTCCTGGTGCACCGGAATGGTCGGGCGCGCTTCCGGCACCTCGAGGGGCGCGCCGACCCGGACGAAGTCGTTCTGCATGTCGACGACGACGAGCGCCGGACGATTCAACCGGTCGATGGCCATGGACGACCTCCTGCCCGCTCCTGGCGTGGCGCCTTCCTTCTAGCGCGACCGTCGACCGTCCGCAACACGCGCGAGCACGCTCGCGCTCAGGCGGCAGGAGGATCCGAGAGGCTCTCGCTGCGACGTGGCGGTCGACTGAGCAATGCGCGCTCCCGGTCGGCACGCGCGACCTGCAGCGCGAACACCGCGACGCCGGACGCGAGCACCGCCACGACGATGTAGCTGCCGGCGGTCACGACGGCCTCACGTCGACGTCCGCGCGCTCCGCGCTCAGCGACGCGCCGGCTGCATGCCGAGATCGACGCTCACGTACTCGCCCTTGCGCAGTCCGGAGATCGCCGAGGGAGGGAACGGAAGATCGACCTTCCCGTGGCCGGTGTCGACGGTCACCGTCCCGTTGCTGTCGATGTCGGAGATGTATCCGCTGACGGTGTTACGGGCCCCGGAAAACGCCGTCGTCGGGCTCGCCGACGGTTGCTGTACGCGTGCCGCGGTCGTTCCCGTCGTATTGGTCGCGGTGTTCCTCGTCGCGCTCGAGCCGTGGACCTGACCGGGCGTCTCGACCTGGATCTGGTTCACGACCTGACGCACGCCGTCTTGCTCCTGGGCGATCCGCGTCGCGAGCCGCTTCGTCGCCTCGTCCGGCGCGATGCCTTGCAGGTACACGACCCCGTTGACGGTGTCCACGTCGACCCGGGCCAGGGTCTTCAGGTTCTCCTTGGCGAGCCGGCCCTTCACGGCGGCCGTCGTCGTCCTGTCATCGACATTCTGTCCCAGGCTCTGCCCGGTGAGCGACCGACAACCCACGGCCGCGAAGAGCATGATCGCGACGATGCTCACACCACGAAGTGTCCTCGTCGTCATACAGGTCTCCTTCCTCGCGGCGCGTCCCGCGACCGCGACTGGCATGCTCCAGGAGCAAGCGCAGTGCCTGTCGCTCGCGCGGCACGTGGGCAGGCATGTCGGCAGACGTCCCGCGAAGGCCTGCCATGCCTGGCGAAGCGCGCCGACGGTACCGCCGTAAGCAGCCCCGCCGACGTACGCGGCCGCGGCGACCTGGGCGCGGCACCGCGCCCCGGGTCGTCGCGTCACCGTCCGCGCAAGCGCCACGTCGCGGCATGGGCACATCGCTTGCTCTGATGGCGATGCCGCCACCACTTCTCGCCCGCGCGCTGCGCGCCACCGTCGTGGCCGGCTCGATCGCCCTGACAGCCGGGTGCACGACGCTTCCACCGAGAGTCACGCTGCCCGCGCTCACGCTCGGCAGTCCCGAGTTTCGTCGCACGATGGAAGCGTACGGCCGTGCGCCGGTAGAACCGGGCAATCAGGCGCACGTGCTCCTCAACGGAGACCAGCTGTTTCCCGCCATCCTGGATGCGGTCCACGACGCGCGGCACACGATCACCTACGCGCAGTACTACTGGGACCGCGGCGCCGTCGGGCGGCGGCTGGCCGAGACCATCGCCGAACGCTGTCGCGCCGGCGTCGCTGCCACGGTCCTCCTCGACGGCTTCGGCACACTCGGCATCCCCGACGAGCATCGCGCGATCCTGGAGTCCGCCGGCTGTCACGTCGAGACCTTCCATCCCCTGAGCGACGTGGCCGACATCAATCACCGGAACCACCAGCGCATCCTCGTCGTCGACGGCCGGGTGGCGTTCACAGGCGGCTGGGGTGTCGGCGCCCGCTGGACCGGCAACGGACACGAGCAAGGCCACTGGCGCGAGACCGACGTGCGGGTCGAGGGCCCCATCGTCCACTCGTTGCAGGGCGTGTTCGTTCGGGCGTGGGCCGATACCACCGGGGTCGTGCTGGGCGGTGCGGCCTACCTTCCCCCGCTCGGGACGGCAGGCTCCGTCGACATGCAAGTCATCGCGAGCGACCCCGAGCACGGCATGACGACCGTCTACACGTCGGTCCTGCTCGTCCTGGCCGCGGCCCGGCGCTCGCTGCTGATCACGGCGCCGTACTTCGTTCCGGACGAGCGGGTGCTCGACGGGCTCCTCGACGCCGTCCGGCGCGGCGTGCGCGTGCAGCTGCTCCTGGCCGGCCCGATCGACTGGAATGTCGTGCGTGCGGCGGGGCGTCACGAGTACGGTCGCCTGCTCACCGCCGGGATCGACATCTACGAGTACCGCGCGGGACTGCTGCACACGAAGACCGTCGTCGCGGACGGGCTGTGGGCGAGCGTCGGCAGCGCCAACATGGACGTGCGCTCGCTCGGCATCAAACGGGAGCTGAACCTCGTGATGTACGACGCGGGGATGGCGGCCCGCCTGACGCGGGTGTTCCAGGACGACGTCCGCAGCGCCCGGCGCCTCGACGAGGCGACGTGGCGCGCTCGTCCGCTCTGGCGCCGGCTGTTCGAGCTGCTGACGCTGCCCCTCCGCGACCTGCTCTGACGCGACGTCAGAGTGTCGCGCCACGCCAGGATGTCGCAGGCACGGTCGTCGTGCCGAGGCGGGCCAGGTCACGCAGGTCCGGGTGGTACCGATCTTGCCGCTCCACCATCGCGATGAGTGACTCGCATCGCCGCGATCTTTCCCCGTCGAAGCGGCAGAGCAAGGAACGGATCCTGGCGCAGGCCGATCCGGCCAAGATACGCAAGAGCAGCTCCTCACTCGTCTTCACGCAGGGCGGTCTGATCCTCCTCACCGACGAACGCGGCCGCGGCGACGACGTGGACGTTCAGCCCACGGTCCGCTCTGGAACGCTCCGCGTCCAGCACGACCCACACGCGACGCAATGGAGAGAGGCGGCATGAACGAGACGTCCCCGGTCGTCGTCGTCACCGGAGCTTCCGCAGGCATCGGCCGCGCCGTGGCCCGCGCCTACGGCGCGCGCAAAGCCCGCATCGGCCTCGTCGCCCGCGGGCGCGACGGTCTGGAGGGCGCCCGCCGCGACGTCGAGGCGGCGGGCGGACAGGCCCTCGTGCTGCCCACCGACGTCGCCGATGCCGACGCCGTCGAGGCAGCCGCGCAGAGCGTGGAGGATACGTTCGGGCCGATCGACGTCTGGGTCAACGACGCGATGGTGTCCGTCTTCTCCCCCGTGAAGGAGATGACCGCGGCGGAGTTCAAGCGCGTCACCGAGGTGACGTACCTCGGCTACGTCTACGGCACGCTGTCGGCCCTTCGGCGGATGCTGCCCCGCGACCGCGGCGTCATCGTCCAGGTCGGCTCGGCCCTCGCGTATCGCGGCATCCCGCTGCAGTCGGCGTACTGCGGCGCCAAGCACGCCATCCAGGGCTTCATGGACTCGCTGCGCTGCGAGCTGCTCCACGACGGCAGCCACGTGCGCGTGACGATGGTGCAGATGCCCGCCGTCAACACCCCGCAGTTCGACTGGGTCAAGACGCGACTGCCCGGCGCGCCGCAGCCCGTGCCGCCGATCTTCCAGCCCGAGGTTGCGGCCGAGGCGATCCTGTGGGCCGCGGACCACGATCGCCCCGAGGTCTACGTCGGGGGATCGACGGTGGTCGCCATCGTCGGCAACAAGATCGCCCCGCGCATCGGCGATCTCTACCTGGCGCGCACCGGCTACGCCTCGCAGCAGACCGACGAGCCCGTGTCCCCGGATCGTCCCGACAATCTGTGGAAGCCCGTCAGCGGCGACCACGGCGCGCACGGGCGCTTCGACGGCCGCGCACACTCGCGCAGCGTGCAGCTGTGGCTCACCATGCATCGCGGCGCGATCGCCCTGGGCGCCGGCGCACTCGCCATGCTGGGCGCGCTCGCGGCCTGGCAGGACGGCCGCCGCCGCCCCGTGCGGACGTCTCGGCGCGCCGCGTAGCCGACGGCGCTCTACGAGCCCGGACTTGCCGTCATGCGCCGAGCTCCGTCGACTCGCGCATCCGCACTGGCAAGCCGTCTGCACGGGGCGCTGGAGCGATCCGCACACGCCACGCGGAGGAGGAGGTGCGCAACGGACCTGAAGCCAGCGGATCGGGTCGCCGTGGACGACCGTCGGTGCATCCCGCCGGGCTGGAGCGCGAACCCCTCGTCGTGGACGGATCGGTTGCCTCTCGTGGCGCTCGCGCTCGCCGGCTTCACCGTCGCGACCTACCTCACGCTCTTTCAGCTCGGCGTCCTGACGAACGTGTGGGAGCCATTCTTCGGTGAGGGCAGCCGGACCATCCTCCACTCCGCCGTCTCGCGCATCCTGCCGTTGCCCGATGCCGCGCTCGGCGCGCTGGGATACCTCCTCGATGCCACGGCCGGCCTCGTCGGCGGTCGGCAGCGCTGGCGCACGATGCCGTGGATCGTGGTGGTGTTCGGCGTCGCCGTCGGTCCCCTCGGGGCCACGAGCATCGTCCTCGTGATCCTGCAACCGGTCGCGTTCGGCGCCTGGTGCACGCTCTGTCTCGCATCGGCCGCCGTGTCCGTCCTGATGATCGGCCCCGCCCTCGACGAGGTGCTCGCGTCGCTGCAACACCTGCGTCGCGTCCACGACGCCGGTGATTCCGTCTGGCGTGCGTTCTGGGGCGTGGACGCGGCGCTCACGCGGGAAGCGCGCGCGGGATAGGGGCATGTGGAAGCAACTGGTCGGGATCCTGATCGGACTGTGGTTGAT
>JBKPPN010000495.1:0-13017 GCA_046733575.1 Candidatus Methylomirabilota bacterium
GTCATGGGCTCGGTGCTCGTCTTCGCCCTCGTGTACGTGGGCGGCAACCTGATCGTCGACCTGGCGTACCTCGTGATCGACCCGCGCACGCGCCATGCCGAAGCCTGAAGCGCTCCGGCATCGCGGTCTGCTCATCGGCGCCCTGCTCCTCGTCGTGTTCACGCTGGTGGCGGCGCTCGCGCCCTGGCTCGCGCCGGCCGATCCGCATGCCGTTGCCGCGGGCGGCGGAACGACGCTCGATCCGCCCGGGACGACACATCCGTTCGGCACCGACGCGCTCGGTCGCGACCTGCTGTCGCGTGTGATCTGGGGCGCGCGGGTCTCGCTCGCGGTCGGCATCGGTGTCGAGATCTTCGCCGCCATCGTGGGCTGCCTCGTCGGGCTCGTCGCGGGCTACTACGGCGGCTGGCTCGACGCGGCGCTCATGCGCACGACCGACGTCGTCATGGCATTTCCCTCCCTCGTTCTCGCCATCGGCCTCATCGCGGTGTTCGAGCGACCCGGCCTCGACAAGGTCTTCGTCGTCCTGATCGCGCTGGGCTGGACGACGATCGCCCGCGTCATGCGCGGCACCGTGCTGTCGCTGCGGACGCGCGAATACGTGTCCGCCGCCCGCGCCCTCGGCGTTGGCAACCTCGCCATCATGCGACGGCACCTCTTGCCCAACGCGTTGGGGCCGCTGCTCGTGGCCGCGACGATAGGCGTCGGGGGCAACATGATCGCGGAAGCGGGCCTGTCGTTCCTCGGTCTCGGCGCGCAGTCGCCCACGATCTCGTGGGGCGCGCTGCTGGCCGACGGCCAGAGCTTCCTCGGTGCCGCCCCCTGGGTGGCGATCTTCCCTGGCGTCGCGTTGCTGCTGGCCGTGCTCGCCGTGAACCTCCTGGGGGACGGCCTGCGCGACCTCCTCGATCCGCGCGTCCGCGACTGACGTCGTGACCGTCGTGCCACGCTTGCCGCCTGTCCCGGCGCGGCGCATTGCGCTTCTGCGCGCGGCCGTGCGATTCTGGCGCGAACCAGCCATGCCGACCATCACCGATACCACCATGGAAATGATCCAGTTCGTGTTCCCGGAGCACGCGGGAGCGCCCGGTCAGATCCACGGCGGCCGGATGATGCAGTGGATCACCCAGGCGGGAACGATGGCGGCCGCGCGCGTCGCGCGCGGGACGGTGGTCCTGGGCGCGATGGACGACATCGAC
This sequence comes from Candidatus Methylomirabilota bacterium, assembly GCA_046733575.1. GTDB lineage: Bacteria > Methylomirabilota > Methylomirabilia > Rokubacteriales > CSP1-6 > JBKPPN01. The sequence continues at coordinate 1,200 of JBKPPN010000495.1, forward strand.
TTCCTGCACCCGGTGAAGGTGGGGCACCTCGCCATCCTGCGCGCCCAGGTCGAGTACATCGGGCGCTCGTCGCTCGAGGTCGGCGTCCGCGTGTGGGGAGAGGACGTCGTCACGGGCGAGCGGACGGTGACATTGAACTCGCACCTGCTCTACGTCAGCGTCGACGACGACATCCGTCCGCGCCCGGTGAAGCAGGCCATCACCCCGCGCGACGAGGCGGAGGCGGAGCTCGTCGAGGCGGCGCGGGTGCGGCGCGAGCGGCGACTCCAGCGCTTCGCCGCGCGTCGGCCGGGCCCGGCGGACGTCGTGGACGACGAGCACATCACGTGGCGGTTCGAGTCCGTCCGCTCGGTGCTTCCCGAGGACGCGCTCGTGGGCAACACGATGTTTCCCGGCAAGATGCTGATGGACATCGACGAGGCGGGCGGCATCCTCTCGATGCGATACTGCAAGGGATTCGTGATGACGGCGTGCCTCGACGCGATGGACTTCTACTCGCCGATCTTCACGCACGAGGTGGTCATCTTCAAGGCCGCCCTCAACCACGTCGGGACGTCGTCCCTCGAGGTCGGGGTGAAGGTGCTCGCCGAGCGACCGTGGACGGGCGAGATCCGCCACGCCTGCACGGCCTTCCTGACCTTCGTGCACCTGGGACCCGGCGGCCCGGACAGCGGCGCGATGTGGCGTCCCGAGCCGGTCCCGGCCTTCACGCCGCAGACGGCGGCGGAGCGGCGACGGTGGGACGAGGCCGCCGCGCGTCGAGAATTGCGGATCGAGCGAGTCAAGCGCCTGCGGGCGGCACTCCAGACGGACAAAAGAGGATAGCGCTATGTCAGGGCACTCTCGGTGGTCGCAGATCAAGCGCAAGAAGGGCAAGGCCGACGTGCAGCGGGGGAAGCTGTTCTCGAAGATCCTCCGCGAGATCACGGTGGCGGCCAGGAACGGCGGCGGCGATCCCAAGATGAACATGCGCCTGAAGGCCGCCGTCGAGTCGGCCAAAGAGGCCAACATGCCCGCCGACAACGTGAAGCGCGCCATCCAGAAGGGCACCGGTGAGCTGCCCGGCGAATCGTACGAGGAGATCACGTACGAGGGCTACGCGCCCGGAGGCGTGGCGGTGCTCGTGAATGTCATGACGGACAACCGGAACCGCACCGCGCCCGAGATCCGGCACATCTTCGAGAAGGGCGGCGGCAACATGGGCGCCGCCGGCGCGGTGGCGTGGATGTTCGAGCGCAAGGGGATCATCCACGTGGACGCCGACAAGATCGCCGAGGACGACCTGTTCACGATCGCGCTGGAGGCCGGCGCGACGGACATGCGGCGGATCGAAAAAGCTTTCGAGATCGTCACGGCCCCTGCTGAAATGGACGCCGTCCGCGGCGCGCTCGAGCGTCAGAAGGTGCCCGTGCTCGACGCGGAGATCGCCTACGTGCCGCAGTCGACGGTGCGCGTCGAGGGCAAGGACGCCCACGCGGTCGTGAAGCTGATCGAGGCGCTGGAGGACATGGACGACGTCCAGGCCGTGCACGCGAACTACGACATCCCGGACGAGATCCTGGAGGCGATCTCGGCTGCCTGAGCCGCACGCCGCGTCCGTCGTCCTCGGGATCGATCCCGGCCTGGTGGCCACGGGATTCGGAGTGCTGGTCTCGGCCCGCGACGGGATGGTTGTCCTCGGGAGCGGCGTCATCGCCACGCGCGCCGACCAGTCGCTCGAGAGCCGCCTGGGCGACATCCACGACGGCGTCCTGAAGGTCATCGATGCCCACGAGCCGCGACTCCTGGTGGTCGAGGACCTCTACGCGGAGTACAGGTTTCCCCGCACCGCGCTGCAGATGGCGCACGCACGTGGCGTGATCTACCTTGCCGCGGAGCGCCGCGGCGTCGCCGTGCTCGCCCTCGCGCCGTCCGAGGTGAAGCGTGCCGTCACCGGCAACGGCGCGGCGGCGAAGGAGCAGATGCAGCACTCGATGCGCCGCCTGCTGAATCTCTCCGAGGTGCCGAGCCCCTCGCACGTGGCCGACGCGCTGGCGCTGGCGTTCACCGGCCTCTCGCGCTCGCGCACGCGCGCGAACGGAGCGCTCACCGCGCGCTCGCGCGACGGCCAGCCGGGAGCAGCGCGGCCGTGATCGCGACGCTGCGCGGGCAGGTGCGGCGCACGCTGGAGGACCGCATCGTGCTCGAGTGTGGCGGGATCGGCTACGAGGTGTTCCTGCCACCCATCGCGCTGCGCGCGCTCCAGGGCCTGGGGGAGGCGGTCGCGAAGGAGCTGGAGCTGGTCATCTACTACCACGCCACCCGCGATCAGCCGCGGCCGGTGCTGATCGGCTTCACGTCGGACCTCGACAAGGAGTTCTTCGAGAACCTCATCGACGTCAAGGACATCGGTCCGATGGTCGCGGCGCGCGCGCTGTCCGCTCCCGTGGCCGAGATCGCGGCCGCCATCGCGCGTCAGGACGAGAAGTATCTCCGCGGGCTGCCCGGCATCGGGCAGCAGAAGGCGAAGAACATCGTGGCGCAGCTCCAGAACAAGGTCTCGAAGTTCGCCCTCGGCGCGGACGACGACGTCGCGCCCACGCAGCGGATGAGCAAGACGCCGGCCGCGCCGAACCAGGACGAGCTCCGCGAGCTCGTGTGGGACGTGCTGGTCAAGCAGCTCGGTCATCGGCCGAGCGAGGCCTCGCAGCTCGTCGCGGACGCCTTCAAGCGGCGGCCCGACATCGCCACGCCCGAGGCGCTTCTCGACGAGATCTATCGCGGCGGGCAGGGCGCCGCCGCGACGCGGGCATGACCGAGCCCAGCCGCGGACGCGCCAAGGACGGCACGGTGCATGCCAAGGACGGCACGGTGCGTGCCAAGGACGGCACGGTGCTCGACGGCGCGGCCGCACCGGACGAGGCGCACTTCGAGCGATCGCTCCGCCCGCAGCACTTCGACGAGTACGTGGGCCAGCCGCAGGCCGTCGCCAGTCTTCGCGTGTCCGTCGAGGCCGCCCGCATGCGCGGCGAGTGCATCGATCACGTCCTGCTCTACGGTCCGCCCGGACTGGGCAAGACGACGCTCGCGGGCATCCTGGCCAACGAGATGGGGCGCAGCCTGGTCGCCACGTCGGGGCCGGCCATCGAGCGCGGCCACGACCTCATGGGCATCGTCACCAATCTCAACGACGGCGACGTGCTCTTCATCGACGAAGTCCACCGACTGCCGAAGCCCGTGGAGGAGCTGCTCTATCCCGCCATGGAGGACTTCGCGGTCAACTTCGTCATCGACAAGGGCCTCAACGCGCGCAGCCTGAAGTACACGCTCCGTCCGTTCACGCTGGTGGCCGCCACCACGCGGCCCGGCATGCTGTCGGCCCCGCTCCGGGAGCGGTTCGGGATCTTCCACCATCTCGACTTCTACTCCGACGACGACCTCCGTCTGATCGTCAAGCGGTCCGCGCGTATCCTGCAGGCGCCCATCGACGACGAAGGGACCGACGAGATCGCGCGGCGCTCGCGCGGCACGCCGCGCATCGTGAACCGGCTGCTGCGTCGCGTGCGCGACTATGCCCAGGTCACGGGCGACGGCACCATCACGGCCTCCATCGCGGCCGACGCCCTCAAGCGCGAGGGCGTCGACGAGCGCGGGCTCGATCGCCTCGACAAGCGGCTGCTCGAGGCCATCATCAAGCACTACGGCGGCGGGCCCGTCGGCATCGAGGCCCTCGCCGCCACGATCAACGACGAGGCGGAGACGCTGACGGAGCTGGTGGAGCCGTACCTGCTGAAGATCGGGTTCATCGTGCGCACGCCGAACGGTCGCCGCGTCACGCGCGACGCCTACGCGCATCTCGGCCTGGTGGCGCCGGCCCCCGCGTCCGGACAGCCGGAGCTCTTCGCGTGAACGACCTCGGCCGGCTGCTGATCGTGATGGGCGTCGTCATCGCGCTGGTCGGCGTGGCGATCGTCATGGCCGGACGAGTCCCGTGGCTCGGCCGCCTACCCGGCGACATCCACGTCGAACGCGGCAACTGGTCGTTCCACTTCCCGATCATGACCTCGCTCCTGCTGAGCGTAGTCCTCACGCTGATCTTCTACCTGATCGGTCGGCGCTGACGTGTCGATCCCCGCCGTGCGTCTGTGGACGCGTCTGTTGCTCGTCGTCAGCGTCGGCGTGCTCGCGCTGGCGATAGCGGCGCGGACGTCGGGAGGTGGCCCCGACATCATCCGCGTGGCCATCGTCGAACAGGCGCGGGTCGTGGAGCTCAGGGGCGACGACCTCGAGCTCACCGGATTCGCGGGCTGCGAGCGCTGCGTGAAGATCGCCGGTCGCGTCGACTTCGTGCGCGCCGTGCCCGTCGGCGCGGCGATCGACGTCGACGGGCGGCAGGCGACGAGCTTCCGCGTCCGCAGCGATCGCGGCATCAAGCTGAACGGGCGTGAGTACGGCGACACGCTGGAGCTCGTGCGAAACGGCGACGGCATCGCGGTCGTCAACGAGCTGGGGCTGGAGGACTACCTGGTCGGCGTGCTGCGGGGCGAGGTGGGCGACCGCTGGCCCGCCGAGGCGTTGCGCGCGCAGGCCATCGTGGCGCGCACGTACGCCGCGTACCAGCGGATGCTGAACGCGGGCAAGCCGTACCACATCGTCGCCTCGGTGGCGCACCAGATGTTCGCGGGACGAGCGCCGCGAACGTCGGCGGCCTGGGCGGCGGTGAGCGAGACGAGCGGTCAGGTGCTGCGCTGGGAGGGCGAGCTGTTTCCCGCCTTCTATCACGCCGAGAGCGGCGGGTTCACCGAGGACCCGCGCACCGTGTTCGCCGCGCGGAACATGCCCGCGCTGAAGCCCGTGCGCTGCGACTTCTCCGCCGGATCGCCGCACTACTACTGGAACCTGGACGTGAAGCTCGTCGACCTGTCCGAGATCCTCCGCAAGAACGACGTCGGCGTGGGCGTCGTGACGGGCATCGACGTGACGGAGCGGACGAGCTCGCTCCGGGCCAGCAGCATCACCGTGCGCGGCACGCGCGGGAGCGCGCGCCTGCGCGGCAACGACTTCCGCCGCATGGTCGGGTACGAGACGCTCCGCAGCACGCTGTTCGCGGTGGCGGTGGACGGCGACGTCGTGCACTTCACCGGGCGGGGCTACGGCCACGGCGTCGGCATGTGCCAGTGGGGTGCGAAGGGCATGGCGGAGCAGGGCTACACCGCGCGGCAGATCGTCGAGTACTTCTATCCCGGCGCGGTGCTTGGCTCGCTCGAGTTGCGGTGAGCGCGCCCGGCCCGGGCGCCCGCGCCCCGATCACGTGGGCCGACTTCGAGAAGGTCGACATCCGGATCGGCGTCGTCACCGACGCGAAGGACTTCCCCGAGGCGCGCCGGCCCGCGTATCGGCTCTGGATCGACTTCGGACCCCTCGGCACCAAGCGCTCCAGCGCGCAGATCACGCGGCACTACCGGGCAGACGAGCTGATCGGCCGCTCCGTCGTCGCGGTCGTCAATTTCCCGCCCAAGCAGATCGGGCCCTTCGTGTCCGAGGTGCTGGTGCTCGGCGCGTACGACGCCGACGGCGAGGTCATCCTGCTTCGCCCCGACACCGACGTGGGCGGCGGCGCGCGGATCGGCTGAGCCGCGCACGTTCCGCGCGTAAACTGAGCGTTCGTGGACCTGGACGACCTCGACTACCACCTGCCTTCCGCGTCGATCGCGCAGGCGCCGCTCGACGCACGCGACGCGTCGCGGCTGCTTCTCGTCGACCGCGCCGCAGACACGCTGGAGGACCGGAGGTTTCGCGAGCTGCCCGATCTGCTCCGCCCCGGCGACTGTCTCGTCGTCAACGATTCCCGGGTGCTGCCGGCGCGAATCTTCGGGCGCGACGCCGCCGGCGCGACGATCGAGCTGCTGTTCGTGGCGCCCGACGCTGACGATCCCCGCCGCTGGCGGGCGCTCGTGCGGCCGGGACGTCGCGCGCGCGCCGGCGCCGTGTTGACGCTGGAGGACGGCGTCCAGCTCACCGTCACGAGCGTCACGGACGACGGCGAGCGCGTCGTCGCGAGCGCGGGGGCGTCGGTCCCGGAGCTGCTCGCGCGACATGGGCGGCTGCCGCTTCCGCCGTACATCGAGCGTCACGCCGAGCCGGAGGCGATCGACCGCGAGCGCTACCAGACGGTGTACGCGCGTGCCGGCGGATCGGTCGCGGCACCGACGGCGGGCCTTCACTTCACCGACGCGCTGCTCGCGCGACTGCACGCCCGCTCCGTCGACGTGCAGGCGCTGACGCTTCACGTCGGACCCGCGACGTTCCGTCCGATCCGTACCACGCGCGTCGAGGACCACCGGCTGCCGCCCGAGCGGGTGTCGGTCTCGCCGGACGTCGCCTCGGCGGTGAACCGCGCCCGGGACGCGGGCCGGCGCGTCGTCGCGGTCGGGACGACGGTCACGCGGACGCTCGAGGGCCTGGCGAGCGACGACGGTCGCGTCCGGGCGCACGACGGGACGGTCGACCTCTTCATCGTGCCCGGGCACCGCTTCCGCGTGGTCGACGCGCTCATCACGAACTTCCATCTGCCGCGCTCGTCGCTCCTCGCCCTCGTCTCCGCCTTTGCCGGACGCGAACGCATCTTGAAGGCGTACCGCCACGCGATCGACGCCGGCTACCGGTTCTACTCGTACGGCGACGCCTGTCTGATCACGTGAGCCCGCCCGGATTCGAGCTCCTCGCCACCGATGGCGCGGCCCGGCGCGGCCGTCTCTCCACGCCGCACGGCGACGTCGAGACGCCGGTGTTCATGCCCGTCGGCACGCAGGGCACCGTGAAGAGCCTGACGCCCGCCGACCTGCACGATGCGGGCGCGCAGATCGTGCTCGCCAACACGTACCACCTGTTCCTCCGTCCCGGCCACGAGCTGGTGGCGTCGCTGGGCGGGCTGCACCGCTTCATGGCCTGGGACGGAGCGATCCTGACCGACTCGGGCGGCTTCCAGGTGTTCAGCCTCGCGAAGCTGCGCAAGCTCACCGAGGAGGGCGCCAGCTTCCGCTCACCCATCGACGGCTCACCGCGCATGCTGACGCCGGAGCTCTCGGTGGCGATCCAGCAGGCGCTCGGCTCGGACGTCATCATGCCGCTCGACGAGTGCCTCGCGTTTCCTGCCACGCGCGAGGCGACCGAGGCGTCGCTCGCGCTGACGCTGCGCTGGGCGGCGCGGTGCCGCAGGGCGCATCGGAATGGCTCGAAGCCGGGGACGGCGCTGTTCGGCATCGTGCAGGGCGGTACGTACGACGACCTTCGCCGGCGCGCCGTCGACGAGACCGTCGCCCTCGAGCTGGACGGCTATGCCATCGGCGGCCTGGCCGTGGGCGAGCCGAAGTCGTCGCTCCTCGATCTGACGCAGCTCGTGGCGGAGCGGTTGCCGCGTCACCAGCCGCGCTACCTGATGGGCGTCGGCAAGCCCGACGACCTCGTCGAGGCGGTCAGCCGCGGCGTCGACATGTTCGACTGCGTGCTCCCCACGCGCAACGCGCGCAACGGACAGGCGTTCACCGCCGACGGGCCCATCACCATCAAGCAGGCGCGTTACACCCACGATCCCGAGCCGCTCTCGTCCGACTGTCCGTGCTACGCCTGTCGCAACGTCTCGCGCGCGTACCTGCGGCACCTCTTCATGGCGGAGGAGCTCCTCGCGTACCGGCTTCTGTCGCTGCACAACGTGACGTACTTCGTCGGGCTCGTCGCAGCGATGCGCGAGGCGATCGCCGCGGGCACGTTCGCGGCACTCAAGTCTCGGTTTTTCGGTCGATATGGCGTATGATCCGACGTCGTCCCACCATGGATGTCCGATAGGGGGCACGCGCTTCGATGAACGTCGCTCACGCCGCCGACCTGGCGTTTGCGCAGACGTCTGTGCCCGGCGCGGGCCCCGGCGGACCGGCGGCGCTCCTGGCCAATCCGGCCATCTGGCTCGTCGCGATGTTTCTCATCATGTACTTCATGATGATCCGGCCGCAGCAGAAGCAGCGCCGCGACCGGGACGCCATGCTGAACGCGCTCAAGCGCGGTGACCGGGTCGTCACGTCGGGTGGGCTGCACGGAACCATCACCAACATCACCGACACGACGGTCACCCTCCGGTGCGATCAGGTGAAGCTCGAGTTCGACCGCAGCGCGGTCGGCCGCGTGCTCACGCCGGGAGGCGGCGACAAGGATGCCTAGGTCGCTCTGGATTCGCACCGCGGTCGTGGTGGTCGTCACCGCGATCTCGGTGTGGTCGCTCTACCCGCCCCGCAAGACGATCAACCTGGGCCTCGACCTGCAGGGCGGCATTCACCTCGTGCTCGGCGTGGAGGCCGACAAGGCCATCGCGACGCAGACCGACCGCGCCGCGGAGGACGTGAAGGGCGCCCTCGAGAAGAAGGGCATCGGTGTGAAGCGGGTGGCGCGGGAGGGCATCGCCGCGTTCAGCGTCGAGCTGGCGTCGCCGCAGAGCTGGAACGACGCGCTCACCGTGACCAACGAGTTCTCCGCCTACGAACGACGTGATGCCGATCAGGCGAACGGCCGCTTCGTCCTGGCCCTGAGCGACAAGGAAGTCGCGCGGCTCCGCGATCTCTCGGTGCGCCAGGCGGTCGAGACGATCCGCAACCGGATCGACCAGTTCGGGGTGGCCGAGGCCACCATCGCGCCGCAAGGCCGCGAACGCATCCTCATCCAGCTCCCCGGTATCCAGGACCCCGAGCGCGCGAAGGCGCTCATCGGCAAGACCGCGCTCCTCGAGTTCAAGCTCCTCGATCCCAACGCCAACGTGGAGGAGGCGGTGGCGGGTCGCGTCCCCGAGGGCGACGAGGTGCTCTACCAGCGCCGGATCGACAAGGACACCAAGGCCGAGCGCAAGATCCCGTACGTCGTGCAGAAGCGAACGCTCCTGACCGGCGCCGAGCTGAATCGCGCCGAGGTGCAGGCGGATCCGAACTCGCCCGGCAACTGGCAGGTGTCGATCGAGTTCAACAGCGTGGGGACGAAGCTCTTCGGCGACGTGACCGAGGCCAACGTCGGCAAGCACCTCGCCATCATCCTGGATGGCTCGGTCTACTCCGCTCCGCGCATCAACGAGCGCATCCCGGGGGGGCGGGCCGTGGTGACCGGACAGTTCAGCGTCGAGGAAGCGCGCGACCTCGCCATCGTGCTCCGCGCGGGCGCGCTGCCCGCTCCCGTCACCGTGCTGGAGGAGCGCACGGTCGGCCCGTCGCTCGGCGCCGACTCGATCCGCCGCGGCATCACGGCCATCGTGGCCTCCGCCGGCGTGGTGTTCGTCTTCATGCTGTTCTATTACCGGCTGTCCGGTCTCATCGCCGACGTCGCGCTCGGGCTGAACCTCCTGATCCTCCTGGCGTGCATGGCCGCGTTCGGCGCGACCCTGACGCTGCCCGGCATAGCGGGGATCGCGCTCACCATCGGCATGGCCGTCGACACGAACATCCTGATCTTCGAGCGGATCAGGGAAGAGCTGCGCGTGGGCAAGACGCCGCGCGCGGCGATCGACGCGGGGTTCCACCGCGCGCTCACCACGATCATCGACACGCACCTGACCGTCATGGTGACGGCCGCCATCCTTTACAACTTCGGCACGGGTCCCGTGAAGGGCTTCGCGGTGTCGCTCTTCGTCGGCCTGGCCGCGAGTCTCTTCACGGCCTACTTCTTCACGCGGCTGCTCTTCGACGTCGTCTACATGCGACGGACGCGGATGCAATCGGTGTCGATCTGACGTCATGATCGAGCTCTTCCACAATCCGCGGTACGACTTCATCGGCAAGCGACGCTGGGCCTACCTCGTGTCGATCGCGTTCACGCTGATCGGCCTCGTGTCGCTCGGCGTCAAGGGCGGCCTCCGCTACGACATCGACTTCAGCGGCGGCACGTTGATCCAGGTGCGCTTCGAGCAGACGCCGACGGTCGCCGACATCCGGGCCGGGCTCGGCCGGATCCACCAGGGCGAGAGCGTGATCCAGCAGTTCGGCGATCCTCACGAGTACATCCTCCGGCTGCCGCTGTCCGAGCGGACGTCGGCGATCGCGGGCAAGGAGGTGGAGCAGGCGCTGCGCGCGCAGCCGAACCTCGGTCCGTTCGAGATCCGGCGCGTGGAGTTCGTCGGTCCTCAGGTGGGGCGGGACCTCCAGTTACAGGCGGTCTACGCCGTCATCGCCGGCCTGATCGGCATCCTGCTCTACATCGCCATCCGCTTCGACCTGAAGGGCGGGGTGGCGGCGGTGACGGCGGTGTTCCACGACGTCCTCGTCTGTCTGGGGGCCCTGTCGCTCACGAACCGTGAATTCTCGCTTCCCGTCCTCGCCGCCCTCTTGACCATCATCGGATTCTCGGTGAACGACACCATCGTGGCGTACGACCGGCTGCGCGAGAACCGGGGCAAGACCAGCCAGCGCGGACGAAGCTTCGCCGACCAGATGAACGACGCGATCAACCAGACCCTGTCCCGGACGGTCCTCACGTCGGCCACCGTGTTCTTCTCCACGGCGATCCTCCTCATGTTCGGCGGCAAGGTCCTCGAGGACTTCGCCTTCGTGCTGTTCGTCGGGGTGATCACCGGCACCTACTCGACCACGTACATCGCCGCGGCGATCGTTGTCGACTGGACCGCGCACTTCGAGACACGGAAGGGACGAGGAAAGAAAGCGGTGGCAAAAGCCTCTTAGGCGCGTAGAATTGCGTGTTTAAGCAGAGGCGATGCCGGCGTGACGCAACTCGAGACCCTCATCGAGGGCATTCCAAAGTACCAGCCGGGCGCTGACCTCGATCTGGTCCAGCGCGCGTACCGGTTCTCTGCCGCTTCGCATCAAGGCCAACAGCGCGCTTCCGGCGAGCCGTACCTGTCCCATCCGCTCGAGGTCGCCAACCTGCTCGTCGGCTTCAAGATGGACGTCACGACCGTGACGGCCGGGCTGCTCCACGACGTGCTCGAGGACACCCACGCCACCAAGGACGACCTGACCCGGGAGTTCGGGACGGAGATCGCCGACCTGGTCGACGGCGTCACCAAGCTCGGCAAGCTGGCGTTCTCGTCGCGCGAGGAGCGGCAGGCCGAGAACTTCCGGAAGATGCTGGTGGCCATGGCGCGCGACCTGCGCGTCCTGATGATCAAGCTCGCGGATCGCCTCCACAACATGCGCACGCTCGACTATCTCGTCCCCGAGAAGGCGCGCAAGATCGCCCAGGAGACGCTCGACATCTACGCCCCGCTCGCCCATCGCCTCGGCATGGCGAAGGTCAAGGCCGAGCTGGAGGACCTCGCCCTGCGCGCGCTCTCGCCCGACGCCTACGTGGACCTCCAGCGGCGCGTGGCCAAGCGCCGCCTGGAGCGCGAGGCCGACATCAACCAGGTCATCGCCATCATCGAGAAGAAACTCGCCGAGGTCGGGATCGAGTCGCAGATCCGCGGACGGCCCAAGCACTTCTACTCGATCTGGAAGAAGATGCACGACCAGGGGCGGGAGTTCGACGAGATCTACGACCTCACGGCCGTCCGTGTGATCACCGGCTCCGTCCGTGACTGCTACGGCGCGCTCGGGGTCATCCACTCCCTGTGGAAACCGGTGCCGGGGCGGTTCAAGGACTTCATCGCGATGCCGAAGGTCAACATGTACCAGTCGCTTCACACGACGGTCATCGGACCCAAGGGCGACCCCGTGGAGATCCAGATCCGCACCTGGGACATGCACCGGATCGCCGAGGAAGGCATCGCCGCCCACTGGCTCTTCAAGGAGAAGAAGGCGGGCAAGGACAAGCTCGACGAGTCCCTCCTGTGGCTGCGCCAGCTGCTGGAGAC
>JBKPPN010000496.1:0-2803 GCA_046733575.1 Candidatus Methylomirabilota bacterium
TCGGCACGCTCGCCACCGGCGCGCCCGCGGACATCGCCATCATGGATCTCGTCGATGGCCCCGTGGAGTTCGTCGACACCCGCAACAACAAGCGCACGGGCAAGCAGAAGCTGGTGCCCTGGCTCACGATCCGCGCGGGACGCCCCTTCGGTCGACCGCCGCTTCCCGTGCCGTTCATCTTCTGAGCTCGGTCGACGGTGGCGCGCCGCTGCGTGCCGCCGTCGCCTCGCCTTGACACCCCTGGGCGCGTCACCCACAATTCCGCCACTCGATCCACCCCGACTCCCACGGAGGGCGCCGATGAGCACGACGCGGCGGACGTTCCTCGCACAGGCCGGTCTTCTCGGCGGCGCAGCGGTGCTCGGCGACGGCGCACGGCGCGGCGCGGCGGCCGACAAGGCGATCAACCTCGCGGGCTGGGTCTTCAAGCCGGACACCGTCAAGGACTACGTCGACTACTACAACAAGAAGTACGCCGCGCAGGTGAAGTACGAGGCCATCCCGTGGACGCAGTACCACCCGACCATGGAGACGCGGGCCTTCGGCGGCGAGATCGTCGACGTGATGTACTGCAATCACAACAACCGCGAGCGCTGGTTCGAGAACGGCCTCATCCGTGCCGTCGACGATCTGCCCGGCACCGACGAGCTCAAGAAGAAGATGACGCCGGCCAATCTCGACAGCCTCAAGAGCAAGGACGGCACGAAGCTGCTCGGGCTCCCGTACTTCACCAGCCTCTTCATCCTCATGGTCAACGAGCCGATGCTCGAGTCCGCCGGCATCAAGACACCGGCCAAGAGCTGGGACGAGCTCGTCGAGCACTGCACGAAGCTGAAGCGCGACAAGGTGAGCGACACGCCGTTCCTGCCCAACTGGAACAACAGTCCCTCCGGCACGATGCCGCAGTTCATGACGGACTGCTTCTCCGACGGCGCCAGCGTCTTCGACGCCAAGAACCACGTCATCGTCGACCAGGAGCCGGGCGCGGCGCGCGCGATGGAGCGCTGGCAGAAGGTGTACAAGGCGGGCCTCGTGAACCCCGAGGTGCTCACGAAGACCTCGTCGACCGACACGCACCGTCTGTTCTGGACTGGGCGCTACGCCTATCACACCAATCACTCGTACTACCTGAAGACGATCGCGGGCGAGCCGGAGAACTCGAAGCTCGCGCCCAAGAAGGCCAGGATGGTGATGTACCCCGGCACGGGTCAGACGTACATGTGGACCGACTCCTACACGGTCAACGCGAAGACGAAGGCGCTCGACGACGCCTGGAAGCTGACGAAGTTCCTCGGCGGCAATCTCAACGGCGACTGGTACGTGCAGCGGCAGTGGTGCCTCATCTCCGGCCTCGACAACCCGTACCCCGAGATGTACGACCACCCCGACATCGTCAAGTCGTACGACCGCTGGATCGACTTGAAGCTGCTGCGCAAGCAGTACGAGAAGGGCAAGGTCATCGCGGCGTTCAAGGAGCCCTGGTACTCGGAGTACGACACCAAGGCCGTGCCCATCGTGCACAACATCATCCGCGGCGCCGTGAGCGTGCCGCAGGGTCTGAAGGAGTTGACCAAGCTGCAGCGGTCGCTCGCCTGACGGCGGGTCACCCGTGACGGCTCGGCCGAGGCCGCTTCGCCTCTCCGAGGGCGCGTTCGGGTGGCTGCTCGCGCTGCCGACGCTCGCCGTCGTCACGCTCGTGGTGGCGTTTCCGCTCGTCTACTCGTTCTGGATGAGCCTGTCCGAGGTGAACCTGCTGCGCACGACAGCCCCTGCCATCGAGGTGCTCGGCGTCCGCATCCCGCTCTTCCGCTTCGTCGGCCTGCAGAACTACGCCAACGCGCTCCACGACGCGCTGTACTGGGGCTCCGTGGGACGGTCCGGGTACTTCGTGGCCGCGTTCGTCGTCGAGACCACGCTGGTGGGGCTGGCCATGGCGCTGGTGCTGCACGAGCGGTTCCATGGCCGCACGCTCATGCGGAGCCTGCTCCTCATTCCGTGGTCGCTCTCGCGCGTGGTGGTCGGACTGCTCTGGGTCGGCCTCCTCGACTTCGAGTTCGGCGCGCTCAATGCGGCGCTGACGCGCGTCGGCCTGATCGACGGCTACATCGCGTTCTTCAAGGACGGGTTCACCGCCCTCAACGTGCTGGTCTCCGTCTACATGTGGAACCAGGCGCCGTTCGCCACCCTGCTCTTCCTCGCCGGCATGCAATCGATCCCGCCCGAGCTGCACCTCGCCGCGGAGGTGGATGGCGCGGGCTACTGGCAGCGCTTCCGCCACGTGACGTTGCCCGCCATCAAGCCGTTGCTCTTCCTGGTGCTCGTGCTCTCCACCGTCAACGGGTTCCTCATGCTCGACCTGATCTACGTGCTGACGATGGGCGGGCCCGGCTACGACACGACGACGATCTCGTGGCTCGGCTTCCGCACCGCGTTCACCTTCTTCAAGTTCGGACCCGGCGCGGCCATCCTCTACACGCTCACCGCGTTCTGCCTCGTGCTGACCTTCGTCTATCGACGCCTGATGTTCTCTCGCGCCGAGGCAGCGGCGTGAGCGTCACCGCACGACCGATGCCGGCGTGGGCCGCGCCGCGCGAGCGCAGTCGCGCCCGCGCCCGCCGGCTCGGCAGCCGCGTCGTGCTCTACGGCCTCGTGGCCCTCGTCGCGCTCTGGTTGGTGGGACCGTTCGTCTGGCTGTTCGTCACGAGCATCTCGTACCAGAAGAACCTGCTCGCGCGTCCGCTCGCGTTCGTGCCGCCCGAGGTGACCTTCGACAACTACCGGATGGTGCTCGGGCTGATGCGCT
>JBKPPN010000497.1:0-9236 GCA_046733575.1 Candidatus Methylomirabilota bacterium
GGCGCGCGCGTACGGACACGTGCAGACGGGACCGCGGGGGCGCCGGCACATTCCCTGCGACGTCGTGACCGTCGCGCCCTCGTAGCGCTCGCACCGATAGTTGTCGCGGCCCTTGACGAGCTGGATCTGGCCGCCGAAGTCGCGCTCGTACTGGTCCTGGAGCAGCTTCTGCGACGTCAGGAGGTAGGCGCTGCCGCTCCAGCGTGCCAGCGTCATCGCGACGTGGCTCTTGCCCACGCCGGGCGGCGCCTCGACGAAGAACACGCGCGGCGCGGAGGGGGCGTCATCGGCCTGGGCGAGGGCGTCGGCCAGTTCATCGAGCAGTCGGGCCTGCTCCAGGCGCGGCGTGGCGCCGGCGGGAAAGTGAGCGAGCAGCTCAGACGAGGCCACGTCGGTCCCGTCGCGAGCGCGCGGACGCGGGTCGCTCGCCGCGCCCGTTACAATCGACCATGAACATCCGCTGCGCCGCGTGTGGGACGATCAATCGGGTGCCGGAGTCGCGGACGGGGGAGCGCGCCCGCTGCGGCAAGTGCAAGGCCGCGCTCACCGTCGCGACCGCGCCGGTGGCCATCACCGACGAGACGTTCGAGGCGACCGTGCTGGGTGCGGCCACGCCCGTGCTCGTCGACTGCTGGGCCGACTGGTGCGGGCCGTGTCACATGCTGGCGCCCACCGTCGACGCGCTCGCGCGCGACTACGCAGGCCGCGTGCTCGTGGGCAAGCTGGACGTGGACGCGAATCCGCGGACGGCAGGCCGCTTCGACATCCGCGGCATTCCCGCGCTGCTGCTCTTCCGCGGCGGAAAGCTGGTGGACCGACTCGTGGGCGTGCAGCCTCGCGGCGTCATCGACGCGCACCTGCAACCCCTGCTCGATTAGCGCGGTGTCCCTCCGTGCCGCCAGCGACCGCGGCATCGTAACACGCGGCGGTATGATGGCCCGGTGACGCCGACGCCATCGTCCGTCGTGTTCGAGTTCTCCGCGGGTGGCGTCGTCCTCGACGAGGAGGGTCGGGTGCTTCTGATTCGCGCCCGCGATCTCCGCAACCGTCCGGTGTGGACGCTGCCCAAGGGCACGCTGAACGAGGGTGAGACCAGCGCCCAGGCGGCCGTGCGCGAGGTCCGGGAAGAGACGGGCTATCGGTGTGAGGTCGTGCGCGAGCTGGAAGTGGTGACGTACTGGTTCCAGCGACGCGACGCGCGCATCAAGAAGACGGTCCGCTGGTTCCTGATGCGCCCCGTCGTCAAGGAAGGCGAGCACGATCACGAGGTCGACGAGGTCGCGTGGGCCGAGTGCGCCGACGCGCTCGGTCGCCTGCGTTACGACTCGGACCGCCGGCTCATCTCGACGCTGTGCTGACGGCTCTCGTCAGCGCGTCGGAAACAGGCGATCGCCGTTGCCGTGGGCGATCTTCTGCGCGACGTCGGGCGGCAGCTGGGACAGCCAGGCGTGGACGGCGTGCGTGGCAGGCGCGATCTGTTCCCAGCGTGACGTCACCCAGGTGTCCGTCCCCACCATGAACCGATCGGCGTGGCGCAGGAACAGCTCGCGCCAGTCCGCCGCCAGTGTCCCGCCTGGCGCCACGTCGGTGCGCAGTGCCAGCTCCACGAAGAGCTTGGGATAGCGGTCGAGGAGCCGACCGACCGTCGCGGCCGAGGACGACATGCCGGCGTGGGCCCACAGCATCCGCACGTCGGGGTAGAGCGTGAGCAGGCGCTCGATCGCCGCGTCGTCGACGTGCGCCTGCATGAACAGGTTGTCGCGTTTGGCGAGCTCGGCAAGCCGGCGCACGGTCGGGCCGTCGGCGTCCGCGGCGCCGAGGTGGAACTCCCCGATTCCCCGGTGGACGCCACGCTTGAGGCGCTCCTCGACGTAGGTGGCGACGGCGGGATCGCGGACCCACGTGCTCATATCCTCGCGCGTCCGGTACGGACGGAGGAACGGCACGATCACGCTCGGCGCGCGATCGTAGAGCTTCAGCGTGCCGTCATCGGGCGTGCTCGAGACGATGGCCCGGCGGACGCCGGCCCGGGCGAGGACGTCGAGCGCGCGCTCCGGCGTGTACGTGTCCCAGTCCGGGCGGCTGTAGTGGATGTGGGCGTCGAAGATCGGCAGATCCGCGGCGCGCGCGGCGGCGATCGAGGCCATCACGGCGACGCAGCAGGCGAGGAGCGCGGCGGCCGACGATCGCATGGCCGCGATGCTACCACGCGTCTCGGCGTCAGCCGGGCCGGCACACGCGGCAGGGACGATATCCGACGCTGCGGGCGTCGCCCACGGACGCGAACGCGACGCGGCCGTCCTCGCGAATACGCTGCTCGTGCCGGCATCCGCGCCGGCACACGATCCGGGTGCTCGTGCAGCCAACGTAGAACGGCGTCGAGCGCTCGAGCGTCAAGAGGCGCGTCTTGAGCGCGCGGCCGAAGACGTAATGCCCCCACGTCCCGTCCCCGCGCACCACGCGGTGACAGGGCACCAGGATCGGCACGGGGTTCGCGCCGAGCGCGTTACCGACGGCACGGGCGGCGGCTGGCTTCCCGATCCCCCGAGCCAGCTCGGCATACGATCGCGTCTCGCCGAACGGGATGCGCGAGGCCTCGGCCAGCACGTCGGCCTGGAACTCCGGCACCCGCGCGAGGTCGACCGGCACCGTGAAGAACGCGCGGCGTCCCGCCAGGTATTCCTCGAGCTCCTGCCGGGCCTGGACGACCAGACGTTCGGGGCCCTGAGCCGCGCGACCGCCGGCGTCGGGCGTGCGACGCAGTCCCAGGCGCACGATGCCGCGCTCGTTGGCGACGATGTCGAAGCGAGCGGCCAAGACCCGCGCGTCGGGGACGCGCTCGTGGTCGCGACGCGCGGCGGTCACGAGAGCCGCGGCCGTGACATCGGTGGCGCAGGCGGCGGGATCGAAGTGGGCGACGAGGAGATCGTCGAGTCGGTCCGTCATGGCTGGTGCCCTCCGTTCGCCAGCGCCCGCTTGAGCATCGACTTCCCGCGGGCGAGCTGGCTCTTCACGGTGTTGATCGAGATCCCGCGCACACGGGCGAGCTCGCCGTACGAGAGCCCGTCGACGTAATGGAGGGCGAGGAGCAGCCGCGCCTCGCGGGGGACGGTCGCGAGCGCCGCTTCGAGATCCAGGCGCTCCACGGGCCGGCGACCCTCTCCGGGGGCCGCGCGCTCGGCGTCGACTTCCACCTGCGGTCGACGGCGGCGAAGCTCGTCGATGCAGACGTTGGCGAGTGCGCGGTACAGCCAGGTCGACACCTGCCAGCGCGGCGAGTACGACGCGCGGGCGGCGTAGCACTTCAGCAATGCTCGCTGCACGGCGTCCTCGGCGTCGGCCCGGTTGCCGAGCATCCGGTACGCCACGGTGTAGAGCCGGGTGGCGTAGGCTTCGGCGGCGCTGGTGAAGGCCCGTTCGTCCATGTCCGTCGCCACGTTATACGGGCGAGGGGTGTCGGAGGGGTGGAACTCCCAAACATTTGGGCTCCCGAGGGTTCGCTGTGCAAAGCTCGTTGCCATGAGAGCACTCGTGATCGCCGCTCTGCTGCTGGGAGCCGTCCTCTTCGCGCTGAACCTCACGGGGTCGGAGAGTGGCCGCACGCTGCCCGCCGCGAGCGCGACTGACCGGACACTGCTGGAGGAGGCTGCAGCCGACCGCTGACGTCTGGCCGTCCCCGAATCCCCCTCACGCGGTGCGCCATCTGAAGACGTGAGGAGGGAAGAACAATGACAGACGTGGTGGTGGCCGTGCTGCTGTGTGCGGCAGTCATCGTGGCGCCACTGGCGTGGCGGGCGTGGTTGGATCGCCGTGAGTCGCGCGCCCTTCAGCTTCGCGCCGACATCAACGCCACCGTGACCCGGCGCCTCGACGGTGAGTCCCTCGTGTCCGTCCAGGTCCAGCCCGCGGCGCCCTGGCGTCCGGGTCGCGTGATGCTCTCCGCGCCTCACGGCTACGAGTGGATGATCGACGACGTGTCCGCCCCGGTGCTGCGTCAGGTGCCCGAGGACTACGAGCTGGTGCTCAAGGCGGCCTAGGCCCGGCGACCCAGCTCCCAGACGCGTGCCGGCGTGACCGGCACGCGCGTGACCTCGGCGCCGTGATCGGCGAGCGCGTCCTCGACGGCGCCGCCGATCACCGCCGATGGTGAGATCACCCCGCTCTCTCCCACACCCTTGATGCCGAGCTCGTTGATGCTCGAGGGATGGTCGAGCGCGTCCGTCTCGAGCGGCGGCATCTGGTCGGCGCGCGGGAGCCCGTAGTCCATCAGCGTCCCGGTGAGAAGCTGCCCCTGCGCGTCGTGGACCAGCTCCTCGAACAGCGCGGTCCCGATGCCCTGCGCGATGCCGCCGTGCAGCTGGCCCTCCACGATCATCGGATTGATCGGCCGGCCGCAGTCGTGCACCGCGACGTACTTCATGAGGCGAAGCGCGCCGGTTTCCGTGTCGACCTCGACCACGCCGGCGTGGGCGCCGAAGGCCCACGTCACCGTGCCGGGGTAGAAGAACGTGCACGCGTGCAGTCCGGGCGCGCCTTCACGACGGAGGGCGCCGCTGCGGATCGATGCCCGCGCCAGCTCCGCGAACGTCACCACGCACTCGGCCATGCCCGCGACGTGCGCCCGACCGCCCGATAGCACGACGTCCTCCGGCGCGCACTCGAGCTTCTCCGCCGCGACGAGCTTCGTCTTGCGCGCGACGTCACGCGCGCTCTGCGCGATGGCGGGACCGGCGACCGCGGCGACGCGACTGGCGATCGTCCCCATCCCGTAGCCGACCACGCCCGTGTCGCCGCCCACCACCACGACCTGGGCGATGTCCACGCCCAGCTCGGCCGCCGCGAGCTGCGCCAGCGTCGTCTCGTGCGCCTGCCCCTGCGACGACACGCCGAGCATGACGTACACGGTGCCGCTGGGATCGATGCGCACGTCGGCGCCTTCGAAGGGACCGATGCCGGTGCCCTCGACGTAGGCGGAGACGCCGATGCCGATCGGCTGCGCGGTGCCGCGACGGCGCTTCTGCTCGTCGCGCCACGCGTCGTAATCGAGGAGGGCGAGCGCGCGGTCGAAGGCCGCCACGTAGTCCGCGGGGTCGTACACGATCGGCACGCCGTCGCGGTACGTGAGGCCGGTGCGGTACGGCATCTCGTCGCGTCGAATCATGTTCCGTCGTCTGAGCGCGGCGGGATCCATCCCGATGCGGCGCGCGGCGCGATCGAGCAGACGGTCCAGCACGAAGGCCGCCTCGGGCCGGCCCGCCCCGCGATAGGCCGCGGCGAAGGTCTTGTGCGTGACGACGTTGGTGATCGTGGCCCGGTAGTTCGGAACGCGATAGGGGCCGGGCAGGTGGTTCACGCTGTTCATGCTGATGGCGTCGCCCAGCATCGGGTACGCGCCGTGATCGCGCGTGCCCTCCGTCTCGACCGCGGTGATCACGCCGTCACGCCGCACGCCGAGGCGGGCGCGATGGCGCTGGTCGCGGTCGGGCGCGGCGGACAGGAAGTGCTCGCGCCGCGTCTCCGCCCACCTCACGGGGCGACCCAGCTTGCGCGCGACCGCGGGCACGATGACGTCCTCGGGGTAGACGTGGCCCTTGATGCCGAAGCCACCCCCCACGTCGGGGGCAAGGACGCGAACCCGCTCCTCGCTGACGTCGAGCGCGCGCGCGACGGCGGTCCGGACGGCGAACGGCACCTGCGTCGACGTCCACATGGTGATGGTGCCGTCGTGCGCGGGCGGCGTCGCGGTGACGGCGCGCGGCTCGATCGGCATGCCGGCGACGCGCGGAAATTGCACCTCGATCTCGACGACCGCGTCGGCCTCGGAGAAGCCGCGCGCGACGTCGCCCACCCCGGTGGTCGTGACGCCCGCCACGTTGTCGGGCCACTCCGTGAAGACTCGGGCGTCGCCGCCCGCCTTCGCGGTGTCCGCCGACGTCGCGACGTCGAGCAGCGTGTAGTCGACCTCCACGAGATCAACGGCGTCGGCCGCGACGTACGGATCGCGCGCGACGACCACCGCGACGGCCTCACCCGCGAAGCGCGTCGTGGGTCCGGCGAGGGCGGGATGCGCGTAGGCGCGGAGGAGCGGCGAGGGGACGAGCGGCGGCACCGCGGCGCCGCCGCACTCGGGAAGATCGGCGAGCGTGAAGAGGGCGAGCACGCCGGGAAGCGCGAGCGCGGCCCGCGCGTCGACGCCGTTTACGCGCGCGTGCGCGTGCGGCGATCGCACGACCGCCATGTGCACGGCGTCGGGCACACGCACGTCGTCGGTGTACCGCCCGCGTCCGCGGAGGAGGCGTGCGTCCTCCTTGCGTTTCAGGGAAAGGCCGATGGGGCTCGTCATGGTTGTGGCAGTATACGCGCCGACTTCGACACCGCCTGAGGAGGCGCACGCGATGAAGTACCGGCCCGTGGTCGGATGGGGACAGCTTCCCGAGAGCTGGACGTTCGTCGAGGCGACGAGTGTCGCGGTCGACGCGGACGACAACGTCTATGTCTTCAACCGCGGCGCCCATCCCGTCATCGTCTTCGATCGCGAGGGGAAGTTCCTGCGCTCGTGGGGCGAAGGCACCATCCGGCGCGCGCACGGGATCACGATCGGTCCCGACGGCACCGTCTGGCTCACCGACGATCTCCACCACACGGCGCGGCAGTACACCGCCGACGGCAAGCTTCTGCTCACGATCGGCGACCCCGACACGCCGGCCACGCTGCAAGGCGGCAAGCCGTTCAACCGTCCCACCCACGTCGCCCTCTGCCCGCGCAACGGTGACGTGTACGTGTCCGACGGTTACGGCAACTCGCGCGTGCACAAGTACGACCCGCGCGGGCGCCATCTCTTCTCGTGGGGTGAGGGCGGCACCGACCCCGGCTGCTTCAACCTGCCGCACAACGTCGCCACCGACGCTGGGGGACTGGTGTACGTGGCCGATCGCGAGAATCATCGCGTGCAGATCTTCGACGAGCGCGGCCGGTACCAGGGACAGTGGAACAATCTCCACCGTCCCTGCGGACTCTTCGCGGACCGCCGCCGCGGCGACCTGTTCTACGTCGGCGAGCTGGGCACCGACCTTCCCGTGAACGAGCAGGTCCCCAACCTCGGGCCGCGGGTCAGCGTCCTGTCATCGAAGGGAGATCTGGTGGCGCGCGTGGGCGGCCGGTTCCGCGGGGAGGAGCCGGGCGAGTTCATCGCGCCGCACGGCTGCACGGTCGACTCGCGCGGCGATCTCTACGTCGCCGAGGTGGCCTTCACGTCGCGTGGCAGCAAGGAGAACCCGCCGCGCGAGATCCGCTCACTGCAGAAGTTCGTGCTGGAGATGTGACGCCGCCGCGCGCCTGATGTTCGTCGTCGCCGTCGCGCTCGCGATCGACCTGGAGCTCACCTGCGCCGATCCCGTCGCGGCGCGCCAGCGGGTCGGACACGCGCGCCTCTCCGAGCTGGAGCAGGCCGAGGACGCGGCGTGGGGGACGCTGCGCGAAGCGCTTGCCCGCTGTGGCGGCGTCGCCGACTCCTGCCGTCGCGCGCGCGCGGAGTTCGACGCGGAGGTCACGCGCGCCCGCGCCACGATCGACGAACGCTACCGACGGATCCTGGAGGAGTTCGACGCGCGCTGCCGTCTTCCCCTGACGTCGGTCACATCTGAGAGAGCAATCCGAGCGACGGGGGTGGCTGCTTCGGCGTGGGGCGATACCGACACTGCAGCTCGGGACGCTCGAGGATCTCGACGTACGCGCCCATCACCGCGCGGTAGTAGTGCAGGTGTCGTCCGGCGGGGCCGCCGTTGTACTCGGTGAGCGCCTCGCGCAGCGTCGGCCTGCGCGTCATGATGTCGCGCAGGTACGCCATCGCGAACCGGGTGCTGACGATGGGGTCGCCGAGATCACCGAGCTCCTTCGTTCCCTTCGCGAGATTCGGACGCTTCAACGGCCCCAGCACCGGCTCGAAGATCGCGGCCGTCGACGGCAGGATCTGGTAGAGACCGATCTCGCCCGCTGACCCGACCATGTCGTGATGGAACTCCGACTCGATCTCCGCCTGGACGATGGCGAGGCAGTGATCGATGCCGGTGCGCTCCGCCTCCGCGAGGACGACATCGGGATAACGCTGGAAGGCCTTGATGGGCGCCTGGGGATTCTTCTCCGCGATGTACTCGAGGATCACGCGATTGAGTCGCTCGCGCTCGGCCTTCTCACCGACGGCGAGAACGTGGCGGGCCGTGAGGAGCCCAGTGAGCACGACCGCGACCCCGAGCGTCAGGGCCGCGAGCGCCTTGCTGTGCTGACTCATAGTTTCCTCCTCGTCTTGGTCGATATCGGGATGCTACCGGGCCCTGCTAGATACCGCGGGACGGGATGAAGTGTTTACAATATAGCGTGTTTGCGACGTAAAAGGCAACGGAAGATTTTGCCGCCGATCTAGCGCGGTCGGCGTGGGTCGACCGTCCCGTAGAAGGCCGTGGAGTCGTTGTCCGTCTTTCCGCCCACGGCCGTCCCGCATTCCGAGCAGTGGTAGTCGTACTTGTTCCCCGTCGGGAGCACGAGCAGCAGGCGCTTTCGCGCCGGCGTCGCACGCCGACACTTCGCACAGAACAACGTCGTCGCCTCGAACTCGCCGAAACTATCTGGCCGCGCCATGCGGAAATTCTACACCGCGGTGGCAACCGGCTTGCAGTTCCAGACTGTGACGCGGGAACACAATCCGAACGGCCACGTGTGTGGCGTGGAGGATCCCATGAACGAGGATCAGATCAAGGGCAAGGCGGAGAAGGCCAAGGGCTACGTGAAGGAGAAGGCCGGCGAGGTCACCGGCAACGAGAACCTCGAGGCCGACGGCGCCGCGGATCGCGTGGCGGGCAAGGCGCGTGAAACGTACGGCAACGCCAAGGAGAAGGTCAAGGACGCCGTCGACGACGCGGTCGATCGTTAGTTTCTCGCGCGTCGTTCTCCGCGCGCGCCGGGTCCGCCCGGTGCGCGCGGAGCGCTCCTGAGCGGCGTCCGACCGCCGTGCTACGATCGGCGCGGCATGGCCGGGTCGAGCCTCGCCGTCAAGACGACGCTGCTGATCGTGCTCGTCCTGATCGTAGGATTCGGCGCCTCCACCATCGTCACCATCCAGCGGGAATCCGACCTCCTGTTCGATCTGAACAAGCGATCCGTTCGCCGCCTCACCGACACGCTCGTCGCAAGCATCGAGGGCGCGATGCTGCAGGAGCGGCCCGACGTCACGCGCAGCCTCA
>JBKPPN010000498.1:0-10442 GCA_046733575.1 Candidatus Methylomirabilota bacterium
CCCGGCGAGCGACGCGCGCCCGCGCGCCGCGATCCCGAGCGGTCGTCCCGGCCGTCGCGCGACGCTGTCCCCGAGCGTGCGCGCCCGTCGCGGACGGCCGCGGTCGGCGCGGTGGATCTCACGGTCTGAGGAAGCAACAGCGTGCGCGAGCCGCGCAGGGCGGACGACGTGAAAAGGAGATCAGTGTGGATTTACCGGTGAACGCGGTGCTTGCGACTCTCGGCCAGGGCGCGGGCGTGCAGCAGCCCGCCGCGACGGCGCCGAGCACGGCGCTGCTCGGGAAGGACGACTTCCTCAAGCTGCTCATCACGCAGCTCAAGAACCAGGACCCGATGAATCCCGTGTCGAACGATCAGTTCATCACGCAGTCGGCGCAGTTCTCGTCGGTGGAGGCGCTGCAGAACATCCAGAGATCGCTGACGCAGATGGCGGCGAGCACGGGTGGCTCGGCGCTGGCCGCCAGCACCGCGATGCTGGGTCGCTCGGTCTCCGCCACGGCGGGGAGCTTCACGTACGCGGGGGCGTCCGCGGCGCTGCCCTTCACGCTGTCCGGCCCGCTCGCGGGCGGCGTGCTCCAGATCACGAACGCCAGCGGAACGGTGGTGAGCCGCGTCCCGCTGGGCACGCTGGATGCCGGCGCACGCAGCTACGTGCTCCAACCCGGTCAACCCCCGCTCGCGGCGGGAACGTATCGCTACGAGATTCTCGGTCCCGGCGCCACCGGCGCGCTCGCTCCCCTGCCGGTCATCGGCGGCGTCGTCAGCGGCGTGAAGCTCGACGCAGGCACGCCCGTGCTCTCACTCGGATCCGTGAACATCGCGCTCACCGACGTGGCCAGCGTCGGCACCCCCAGATAGGAGGACATCAATGCTTCGAGCCCTCTCCGCCGCGGTCAGTGGCCTCCGGACCAACCAGGCTGCACTGGACGTCATCGGCAACAACATCGCGAACGTCAACACCCTCGGCTTCAAGGCGTCGCAGGCGCAGTTCGCGGACCTGCTCAGCCAGACCATCGCGGGTGAGCAGGCGCCCGCGGCCGACGTGGGCGGCAAGGACCCCATGCAGATCGGCCTCGGCGCCACCCTGGGCGCGATCCGGACCCTCTTCACGCAGGGGGTCATCCAGTCCACGAACAATCCGAGCGATCTCGCCATCCAGGGCGAGGGCTTCTTCGTGGTGCGCGACGGGACGGACCAGCTCTACACGCGTGCCGGCGCGTTCACGCTGGACGCGGACGGCAACCTCGTGGACGGCGTCACCGGCTACCGCCTCCAGGGCGCCAACGGCGACATCGCGATCTCTCCCGGATCGATGATCCCGGGCTCGGCCACCACGACGGAGACGTTCGGCGGCAACCTCGACGCCTCGCAGCCGGACGGCGCGACACAGGTCGTGACGTTCAGCGTGAACGACTCGCTCGGCACGGCGCACACCGTGGCGCTCACGTTCACGAAGGACTTCGCCACCACGCCCGGACAGTGGACGTGGACGGCGGCCACGACGGATCCCAACATCACCGGTCTCACGGGAGCGAGCGGCGCGGTGACGTTCGATACCGCGGGCGCGCTCTCGGCCGGGACGACCGCGTCGCTCGGCGTGACCTTCGCCGCTGCGGCCGGTGTCGCCACGCCCCAGACCGTCACGCTCGACTTCGGCTCGGCGAACAACGCCGCGCCCCTCACCGGCAATGCGGCCAGCTCCACCGCGTCGCTCACGAGACAGGACGGGTTCGCGGCGGGCACGCTGCGTCAGTGGAGCATCGCGGCCGACGGCTCCATCAATGCCTCGTACGACAACGGCCGCAACGCGGTGATCGACACGATCCAGCTCGCCACCTTCGACAACCCGGGCGGCTTGCTCCACGCCGGACAGAACATGTTCACGACGTCGTCGAACTCCGGCATCGCCCACATCGGCAATCCCGGTGCGGGTGGCGCGGGGACGATCCTGCCCGGCGCGCTCGAGGGCTCCAACGTCGACCTCGCCCGGCAGTTCACCGATCTCATCACCGCGCAGCGCGGCTTCGAGGCGAGCGCGCGCGTGATCCGCGTGGGCGACGACATCCTGCAGACCGTGGTCAACATCAAGCAGTAGCGGGCACGGGCATGGCGAAGCCGGACACGCATCAGACCGCCGGGGCCGCACCCGCCCGGCGGTCGCCCCTGCTGCTCGTCGTCGTCGCGCTCGTCGTCGTGCTGGCGGGCGGCGGCGCGGCGGGCTGGTTCTTCTTCATCCACAAGCCGGGGCTCAAGGCGACGGCCACCGAGGCCCACGCCGATGAGCCCAAGCGGCCCGCGCACCTGGTGAAGGCGGGGACCGTCGTCGTCAACATCGCGGGCACCGAGGGCAAGCGCTACCTGCGCACGACGGTGGAGATCGGCGCGTCGGCCAAGGACGCCAAGCACCTGGAGGAGTTCAAGGCGCCGCTCCTCGACGCCGCCCTCGACGTGCTGGGCACGAAGCCGCTCGCGACGCTGCTCGAGCCCGGCGACCGCGAGCCGCTCCGCGACGAGCTGAAGAAGAAGTTCAACGCCGCCCTCGGGCATCCCGCGGTCACCCACGTGTACCTGACGGAGTTCATCATCCAGTGAAACCCGAGACGCTCTCTCCCCAGGAGATGGACGCCCTCATGTCGGCCGTGCGCGGCGGCGCCGTGCCGGTGACCCCCGCGGCGACGCGCGGCACCGCCGACGTGCAGCGCTACAACTTCCGCCGACCGAGCCGCGTGTCGAAGGAACAGATGCGCAGCGTGGCCATCGTCCACGAGGAGTTCGCCAAGGTGGCGGCCGCCTCGCTGAGCGGGATGCTGCGCACGGTCGTCGACCTGGAGCTCGAGTCGGTGGAGCAGACCGCCTACGGCGAGTACGTGCTCGCCATGGGGTCGCCCACGTGTGCCTTCGTCTTCAACATGGACCCGCTCAAGGGCGGCGCCGTCTTCGAGCTCAACCCCGCCATCGTCTTCCTGATGATCGACCGCATGCTGGGCGGCAACGGCGCCAAGGTCTCGGCCGCCCGCGACCTCACGGAGATCGAGCGCGCGGTGATCGAGCGCATCGGCCACCGCGTCATGGTCGACCTGCAGCAAGCGTGGCACCCCGTCCGCGCCTTCACGTTCCGGCTCATCAACCTCGAGACGAATCCCCAGTTCATCCAGGCCACGTCGCCGAACGAGGTCATCCTCGTGGCCACCTTCCGGCTTCGCATCGGGGAGCAGACGGGACCGATCAGCCTCGGCTATCCGTACCTGCTCCTGGAGTCGGTGCTGCCCGGCCTGGGCGGACAGCGCTGGATGGCCACCGCGACGACGGCGCCGACGCCGAAGGCGCGCGACTTCATGCTGAAGGAGATCGAGGCGAGCCCGCTCCTGGTTCGCGCCCTGCTCGGTCGCGCTCAGCTCCGCGTGCGCGACGTGCTGACGCTCCAGGCGGGTCAGCTCATCCCCATCGACGCCGACGCCCGCCAGCCCGTGCGGGTGGAGATCAACGGGATCCCGAAGTTCGTGGGTCGCCCCGGCACGCACCGCACGCACCTCGCCGTCGAGCTGTCCGGCGAGGCCGAGGAAAGGAGTCCGCTTCGATGAAGTCCGACGCCCCGGCCGACACGCTCGTCGGCGCGTACGTCAACGCGCTGCTGAACGCGTGCGCCACGACACTGTCGACGATCACGAAGGTCGCGGTCACGCTCGAGCTCGAGCTGCCGCTGCGCGAGCCGTCGGACTCGCTCGTCGAGACACTGCCGCTGCCGTGGTTCGTGGCCTACGCGCGCTTCACGCGCGGGCTCACCGGCGTGCACCAGCTCGTGCTCGCCCAGCGTGACGTGGCCGGTCTCGGCCAGCTCCTCCTCGGCGAGCCGTCGTCGGAGGCGGGGCTGACGGCGGAGCAGGAGGACAGGATCCACGACATCGTGACGCGGACGTTCACGTCCGTGTCGTCCGCGCTGCGCGGCTTCTTCGGCCGGCCCGTCACGCTCGCCTTCGCCGACTCCCAGCGCGTCGAGGCGGCGGACAGCTTCCAGGGCCACGCCGTCGTCCTCGCCGTCGGCAACATCGTGGTGGACGGCGCGCCGCGCGCGCGCTTCGCGCTCGCGGTGCCGCCCGCCATCACCGGTCCGCTCGACGCCTCCGCGGGCGACGCCGGCGACGCCACCGACGCGGCCCACGGCGTGCCCGGCCTCGACGTGATCCTCGACATCGCGATGCCGCTCACCGTGGAGCTCGGGCGCACGAAGATGCTGATCCGCGACATCCTGGCGCTCGGTCCCGGCTCGGTCGTCGAGCTCGACAAGCTGGCCGGCGAGCCCGTGGACCTGCTCGTGAACGACCGTCCCATCGCCAAGGGCGAGGTCGTGGTCATCGACGAGAACTTCGGCGTGCGGCTGACCCAGATCAGCCACGCCACCGAGCGTCTGCGGAGCCTGAGCTGATGGTCCGGCGCGCGGCCGCGCTGCTCGCCGCGATGCTGGTGCTCGCGGCCGCCACGGCGGCCGCCGAGTCGTCGCGCTCGAAGCGAGGAAATCGCGCCGCGGCGCCGGCGCCCGTCGAGACGGCGGAGATACCGACTCCCGCCGCCCCGTCGTCGACGACGACGGGGACGACGACGCCCGCGTCGACCGCCGCGCCCGCGATCACACCCGAAGCGTCGTCCTCGCCGGCGTCGTTCACCAGGGCCAGCAGCACGCTGCTGCTCGGCTCGCTCGTGCTGGTGGGGCTGCTCTACGCGGCGTCCCGCCTGGTGCGCCGGATGCCGATCGCGCGGTTCCTCCCCAGCGCCGAAGGCCCGATCCGGATCGCCTCGCGCACCCACCTGGGTGCGCGCGAATCGCTCTGCCTGGTCGACGTCGGCACGACGACGCTGCTCCTCGCCGTCACCGGCCAGTCGATCCAGACGCTGCACGTCTGGCCCGACGGCGTGCGGCCGACCGCCGCGCCGACGCCGTTCGCGGGTCCCGGCGCGTCCACGCCCTCCGTGCCCGGTCAGCTCCGCGAGCTGGCCGCGCGTCTCACGGGGAGCCGGTGACGCTCCTCCTCGCTGCGCTCGTCGCGGGGCTGGGCGTCGTGGACGTCACGCCCGCCCTCGCGCAGAGCTTCTCGCTGCCCGGCATCTCCTTCACGGGCAAGGCGGGACCGGCCGAGGTGTCCACGGTGCTGGAGATCGTGGCCGCGCTCACCGTGCTGGCCCTCGCGCCGTCGATCGTCATCATGCTGACCTGCTTCACGCGCATGGTGATCGTGCTGTCGTTCCTGCGTCAGGCCATCGGCGCGCCGCAGATGCCGCCCAACCAGATCCTCACCGGGCTCGCGCTGTTCCTCACAGTGTCCGTGATGGCGCCCGTCGGCCAGCAGGTCCACGCCGCCGCCATCGGTCCCTACATGGCGCGACAGCTCTCGCCCGAGCAGGCTCTCGAGCGAGGCTGGCAGCCCGTGCGCGCCTTCCTCCTCAAGCACACCCGCGAGCGCGACCTCGGCCTCATGGTGGAGCTCTCCAACGCGGCGCGCCCCGCCACGCCCGCCGACGTCGCCGCCCACGCGCTGATCCCCGCCTTCGTCATCTCCGAGCTGCGCACGTCGTTCCAGCTCGCCTTCGTGCTCTTCATCCCGTTCCTCGTCATCGACATGGTCGTCGCCTCGATCCTCATGTCGATGGGCATGCTGATGCTGCCGCCCATGATGATCTCGCTCCCCCTCAAGATCCTGCTCTTCGTCCTCGCCGACGGCTGGCACCTCGTCGTGCGTTCGCTCGTGCAGGGGTATCGATGAGCCCGAAGCCAAGCCCATTGGCAACTGACGTGCGCGACGGAGCCACGCGCATCGCCGATCGCCCACCCACGTCGGCGCGAATCTCGCGGTCCTGTCCATGACGCCGGAGGCCGTGATCGACCTCACCCGACAGGCCCTGTGGGCGACGCTCGTCCTCGTCGGACCGGTGCTGCTCGTGGGCGCGGTGGCCGGTCTGCTGACGTCGATCCTCCAGGCGGTCACCCAGATCCAGGAGCAGACGCTGTCGTTCATCCCCAAGGTCGCGGCGTCGATCCTCGTCCTCGTCGCCCTCGGGCCGTGGATGCTGCGCTACATGATCGAGTTCACCCAGACGCTGATCATCAGCATGGTGCAGTACGCACAATGACGACAGCGCGATCACCGAGACCGTCCGCGCGTACGGCGCCACGCGCTTCTCTCTCAGGCCCACCCTCAACCCTGAGCACGCCGTCCTCGCTGAAGATGACGGCACGGCGATGGGTGGAACCGTCCGCGCGGACGGCGCCACGCGCGTCTCTCTTAGCCCACCCACGCTCCACCGCCAGCACCACCTCCTATACATGATCAACGTCTTCTCGCTCGTCAGCGTGGGACCCGCACACGTCCAGCTCGCCCTGCTCGCGCTCACGCGGCTGTCCGGGATGATGCTGATGACGCCGCCGTTCAATCACGTCGCGGTGCCCGTGCAGGTCCGGATCGCGATGGCGTTCTCGCTCGTGCTGCTCGTGTGGAACCGGCTCGCCGCGCACGCGCCCGCGCTCTCGCCCGACGTGCTGACGCTGACCGGGCTCGCCGCGAGCGAGCTCGCGGTCGGGCTCTGCATCGGCTTCGTGGCGCGCCTCGTGCTGGTGGCGGCGTCGTTCGCGGCCGAGCTCATCGGCGTGCAGGCGGGCTTCGGCATGGCGGCGGTCATCGATCCCATGTCGGCGTCCCAGGTCACCGTGCTGACGTCGCTGTACGACTGGACGATGCTCGCGCTGTTCCTCGCCCTCGACATGCACCACGTCGTGATCGAGGCGGTGATGCAGAGCTTCGTCGTCGTCCCGCCCGGCACGCCGGTGCTGAGCGCGGTGGCGATGGCGGGCATCGTGCCGCTCGCGGGGCAGATCTTCACCATCGGTCTGGCCCTCGTGGCCCCGATCCTCGGCGTGCTGCTGCTGACGCACCTGGTGCTCGTCCTCGCCGCGCGCGCCGTGCCGCAGATCAACCTGATGGCGGTGGGATTTCCCATCACCGTGCTCGTCGGCCTGGTCGGCCTGCTCGTCAACCTCGATCTCATGACCGGCATCGTCGGCCGCGAGATGCAGGACCTGCGTGGCGCCATCGCCGCGCTCGTCCAAGGATTCGCGCATGGCGGATGACGCCGGCGAGCGCACGGAACAACCGAGTGCGCGACGACTCGGCGAGGCGCGCGAGCGCGGCCAGGTCGCGCGGAGCGCGGAGGCGGCGCCCGCCGTGGCCGTGCTCACCGCGGCGGGATTCCTCACCTGGGCGGGCGCGTCCTGGCTGGCGGGATTCGGCGCGCTCCTGCCCATGACGCTCGGCGCGTTGCCCGCGTCGCCCTGGTCGACGGCGGACGCGGAAGCCTTCGGCTGGCGGATGATGCGACAGTTCATCGCGCTCGCGGGCCCGCCGATCTTCGCCCTCGCCGTCTGCAAGATCGCGGTGAACCTCCTGCAGGTCGGATTCGTCTTCTCGCTGAAGCCGCTCGCGCCGAATCTCGGCAAGCTCAACCCGATGGCGGGACTGAAGAACCTCTTCGGCACCCGCGCACTGGTCGATCTCGCCAAGGCGCCGCTCAAGCTCGCGCTCTTCGGCATGGTGGCGTACACGACGATCAAGAGCGGCCTCGTCACCCTCATGTCGACGGGGGCCAGCTCGGATCCGCGCACGAGCCTGGCCGTGTTCGGCTCGCTCGTCACCGCGCTCCTGTGGCGGCTCGGCGCTGTGCACCTGGGCCTCGCCGCCGCGGACTACGCCTACCAGCGCTGGTCACACCGACGAAGCCTGCGCATGACGCGCGAGGAAGTGAAGGAGGAAGCCAAGCAGGCGGAAGGCGATCCCGCCATCCGCGCGCGCTTCCGCAGCCTGCACCGCCAGTACGCCATGCGGCGGATGATGCAGGACGTCGCCACCGCCGACGTCGTCGTGACCAATCCCACGCACTACGCCGTCGCGCTCCGCTACGACCCCGCCGCCATGAAGGCGCCCACCGTCGTGGCGAAGGGCGTCCGCCTCCTCGCCCTCGAGATCCGTGAGCGCGCCCTCACGGCGGGCGTGCCGATCGTCGAGCACAAGCCGCTCGCCCAGGCGCTCTACAAGGCGGTGCCCGTGGGGGCCGAGATCCCGTCGGCGCTCTACCGCGCGGTGGCCGAGATCCTCGCGTACGTCTGGTCGCTCGGACGACGGCGGGCGGGGACGTAGACGATGCGCGGAACCGAGATCGCGCTCGCCGTGGCGGTGGTCGGGATCCTGGCCATGATGATCGTGCCGGTCCCGCCGCTGCTGCTCGACATGATGCTGACCACGAACATCAGCGTGTCGCTGCTCACGCTGTTCGTGGCCATGTACATCCTGAAGCCCGTCGAGTTCTCCGTGTTCCCGTCGCTCCTCCTCGTGCTCACGCTGTTCCGGCTCGCCCTCAACGTCGCCTCCGCGCGCCTGGTGCTGCTGCACGGCCACGAGGGCACGGGGGCGGCCGGCTCGGTCATCAACGCGTTCGGTCAGTTCGTGGTGGGCGGCAACTTCGTCGTCGGCTTCGTGGTCTTCATCATCCTGGTCGTCATCCAGTTCGTGGTCATCACCAAGGGCGCGGGCCGCATCGCCGAGGTGGCGGCGCGCTTCACCCTCGACGCGATGCCCGGCAAGCAGATGGCCATCGACGCCGATCTCAACGCCGGGCTCATCGACGACAAGACCGCGCGCGCCCGGCGCGACGGCATCGGGCGCGAGGCCGACTTCTACGGCTCCATGGACGGCGCCTCGAAGTTCGTGCGCGGCGACGCGGTGGCGGGTCTCATCATCACCGCGGTCAACATCCTGGGCGGCCTCGCCATCGGCGTGCTGCAGCAGAACCTCCCCCTGGGCGGCGCGCTCGAGACGTACACGATCCTCACCGTCGGCGATGGTCTGGTCACGCAGATCCCGGCCCTGCTCCTCTCCACGGCGTCCGGCATCGTGGTGACGCGCGCCGCGGCGGAGTCCGATCTCTCCAGGGACCTGCTCGGTCAGCTCACGCAGCGTCCGCGCGCGCTCCGGATGGCGGGCGGGATCCTCGCGACCTTCGGCCTCGTCCCGGGGCTGCCCGCGATTCCCTTCATCGTCATCGGCGCCACGCTCTGGCTCGGCGCGGGCAGCCTCGCGGCGCGAGCGGCCGCGACGGCGCGCACCGAGGCGGCGACGAAGACGGCGGCGGCGGAGCGGACGGAGAAGCGCGACGCGGTGGAGCCGCTCGACCTGCTCTCGCTCGAGGTCGGCTACAACCTCATCCCGCTCGTGGACGCGCAGCAGGGCGGCGACCTGCTGGAACGCGTGAAGGGCATCCGCCGCACGGTGGCCGACGATCTCGGGTTCGTCGTGCCGCCCGTCCGCATCCGCGACAACCTCGAGCTCAAGCCCAACGCCTATGCCATCCGCCTCAAGGGCATGGTGATCGCGCAGGGCGAGGTCTATCCCGGTCGCTACCTCGCGATGAACCCGGGGGCGGCGCCCAACGTCCTCGAGGGCATCGAGGTGCGCGAGCCGACGTTCGGGGTGCCGGCCATCTGGATCGCCGCGCCGCAGCGCGACCACGCGCGGGCGCTCGGCTACACGGTGGTGGACGCGGTCACGGTCGTGGCGACCCACCTCTCCGAGATCGTGCGTCGCGAGGCGCCCGGTCTGCTGACGCGTCAGGCCGTGCAGGAGCTGCTGGACGCGGTGAAGGCGGCGCACCCGGCGTGTCTCGACGGGCTGATTCCCGCCCTGCTGTCGCTCGGCGCGGTGCACAAGGTGCTGCAGTTGCTGCTCGCCGAGCAGGTGTCGATCCGAGACCTGCCCACGATCCTGGAAGCGCTCGCCGACGCGGCAACCCACGCCAAGGATCCCGCCACGCTCGCGGAGTGGACGCGGGCCGCGATCCCGGCGTCGGTCATCAAGCCGTACCTCTCGGACGCGACGACGCTGACGCCGCTCGTCCTGCGTCCCGAGAGCGAGCGACTCCTGCGCGGCGGGTTCCAGCGCGGCGACGGCGCGGGCTCGCTCGTGCTCGATCCCGGCACGACCCGCACGCTGGTCGACGCCATCAGCCACGCGCTCGACCGCCGTGGCGCGGCGCCCGGCAAGCCGTCGCTGCTCTGTCCGCAGGATCTGCGTCCGCACGTGCGCCGTCTGCTGGACCGCACGCTGCCCCACCTCGGCGTCCTGTCGTTCGCCGAGATCCCGTCGTCCGTGACGTTGACGTCGAGCATTCCGGTGGAGGTCCACGCGCATGCGAATTAAACGAATCGAGGCGGCCACGGTGGCCGAGGCCCTGCGACGTCTGCGGGAGGAGCTCGGCGACGAGGCGCTCATCCTCCAGACGAAGACGATCGCGACCCCGGGCGTGGCCGGTCTCTTCAAGCGCTCCCGCGTCGAGGTGCTGGGCGCCATCGATGAGGACCTCCCGCGCTCGGGCGCCGCGTTCACGGGCGCGCCCGCCGTCGCGGCC